>NZ_JBHSBO010000016.1:0-199415 GCF_042650685.1 Micromonospora sp. GCM10011542 | reverse complement strand
TGGAAGTGCACACTCTGCTACGACCGGCTCGGCGCCGGAAAGACCCCGGCGTGCGCGCAGGCCTGCCCCACCGAGTCCATCCAGTACGGGCCGCTGGACGAGCTGCGGGAGCGAGCGGCGGCCCGGGTCGCCACCCTGCACGAGCGGGGTGTGCCGGAGGCGCGGCTGTACGGCCACGACCCGACCGACGGGGTCGGCGGGGACGGGGCGTTCTTCCTGCTGCTCGACGAGCCGGAGGTCTACGGGTTGCCGCCGGACCCGGTGGTCACCACCCGGGACCTGCCGAAGATGTGGAAGCGGGCCGGCCTGGCCGCCCTGGCCATGGCCGCGGCGACGGTGGCCGCGTTCGTCGGAGGTTCCTCGTGAGTCCGTACCGCGCCCCGGTGGGCGAGTTGTTCCGCCGCTTCCGGGACCGCCTCGCCGCCGAGGGCGCCGACGGGCTGGGTGGCCCCAGCGGGTACGCCCGGGGTGGCCAGGGCGTCAAGACCGGTGCCGGACCGGCGTCGAGCGCCCCCACCGGCGCGGCCACCACCGATGCCGGGGCGGCCCGGGCCGGTCTGTCCCCGCGGCCGCCGCGCGACGCCGCGCCCGCCGACCGGCGGACCGGGCGGCGCGGTCGCCGCGGTGGCGGCGAGGAGCTGCGGGTACCGGCGGCGGAGTTCACCTCGTACTACGGCCGGCCGATCCTCAAGGCCCCGGTGTGGCAGTGGGACATCGCCGCGTACCTGTTCACCGGCGGGCTGGCCGCCGGGTCGTCGCTCCTGGCCGCGGGCGGGCAGCTCACCGGCCGGCCGGCGCTGCGCCGGGCCGGGCGGGTCGCCTCGCTGGTCGGGATCAGCGCCAGCGCCGTCTTCCTGATCAAGGATCTGGGTCGGCCGGCCCGGTTCCACCACATGCTGCGGGTAGCCAAGCCGACCTCACCGATGTCGGTGGGCACCTGGATCCTCACCGCGTTCGGTCCGGCCGCCGGGATCGCCGCGGTGGCCGAGGCAGCGCCGTGGCTGCCCGAGCGGGGTGTGCTCGGGCTGGCCCGCCGGGTGCTGCCACCGGTGGGTCACGCCGCCGGGCTGGCCGCCGCCGCGACCGCGCCGGCGCTGGCCACGTACACCGGGGTGCTGCTCGCCGGCACCGCCGTGCCGTCCTGGCACGAGGCGTACCCGGAACTGCCCGTCATCTTCGCCGGCAGCGCGCTGGCCAGCGGCGCCGGCGTCGGTCTGCTGGCCGCGTCGCCGGCCCAGGCCGGGCCGGCCCGCCGGATGGCGGTCGCCGGTGCGGCCCTGGAACTGGTCGGCGCGCACCGGGTGGAGACCCGCCTGGGCCTGCTCAGCGAGCCCTACCGGCTCGGCCGGCCCGGTCGGTTGCTGCGCGCCGGTCGTCTGCTGACCGCGGCCGGTGTGGCCGGCGCGCTGCTCGGGCGCCGCAGCCGGGCGGTCGGGGCGCTCTCCGGCGCGGCGCTGCTGGCCGCCTCGGTCGCCACCCGGTTCGGCATCTTCTACGGCGGGGTCGCCTCCGCCCGCGACCCGCGGTACACGGTGGTCCCGCAGCGGGAACGGGTCGAGGCCCGCCGCGCCGCCGAGACGCCGGGGGTGGATCCGGCCACCTGACCACGCGCCCTCGCCCGGGCTGTGGTCAAATGGCCGGTGGAGGCGTTCAGGCGGCTGGTGCCCCTCCCGGTCTTCAAAACCGGTGTGGTCCGGGACCCGGGCCAGGCGGGTTCGATTCCCGTCCGTCTCCGCCAACTCCCGCGGTAGGAGATGACGCGATGCGTGACGGGCCGGTCGACCCGCGTCGCCGGGTGCCCCGTACCGACGCGGTGCTGGCCGATCCCCGACTGGTCGCCGCCGTCGCGACCCTGGGCCGGGACCGGGTCAAGGCGGTCGTGGCGCGGGCGCAGGAGCGGGCCCGCGGCGGCGAGATCGACCCCGACGAGGTTCCCGACGCCGCCGTGGCCGCGCTGCCGACTCCGGCGCCCCGGGCGGTGCTCAACGCCACCGGCGTCGTGCTGCACACCAACCTGGGCCGGGCGCCGCTGTCGCCCACCGCCGTCGCCGCGGTGCTGGCCGCCGCGGGGCACACCGACGTCGAGTTGGACCTGGCCACCGGTCGGCGGGCGCGGCGCGGCCGCGACGCCCTCGACGCGCTGGCCGCCGCCGTCCCCGACGCGGGAGCGGTGCACGTGGTCAACAACGGCGCCGCCGCGCTGGTGCTGGCCGCCACCGCCCTGGCCGCCGACCGGGAGATCGTGGTCAGCCGCGGCGAACTGGTCGAGATCGGTGACGGTTTCCGCCTGCCCGACCTGCTGGAGAGCACCGGCGCCCGGCTGCGCGAGGTCGGCACCACCAACCGCACCACCCTCGCCGACTACGCCGACGCGGTGGGCCCGCGCACCGGTTTCGTGCTCAAGGTGCACCCGTCGAACTTCCGGGTCACCGGGTTCACCTCGGACACCGGCGTCCGGCAACTGGCCACCCTCGACGTGCCGGTGGTCGCCGACATCGGCTCCGGCCTGCTCACCCCCGACCCGCTGCTGCCCGACGAGCCGGACGCCGCCAGCACCCTGCGCGCCGGGGCGGCGCTGGTCACCGCCAGCGGCGACAAGCTGCTCGGCGGCCCGCAGGCCGGGCTGCTGCTCGGCGACGCCGCCCTCGTCGAGCGGCTGCGCCGGCATCCGCTGGCCCGGGCGTTGCGGGTCGACAAGCTCACCCTGGCCGCGCTCGCCGCCACGCTGCACCGCCCGGACACCCCCACCCGCCGCGCCCTGCACGCCGATCCCGGCGCGCTGCGGCAGCGGGTGGAGCGGCTGCGCGACCGGCTCGGCGTGGACGGTCGCAAGGCCGAGGTGGTGCCGGCGGTCGCCGTGGTCGGCGGCGGCGGCGCCCCCGGCGTGGAGTTGGACTCGTGGGCGCTGAGCCTGCCGGAGCGCTACGCCGAGCCGCTGCGCACCGGCGACCCGCCCGTGCTCGGCCGGGTGGTGCGCGGCCGGCTGCTGCTGGACCTGCGCTGCGTGCCCGCCGACGCCGACGAGGCGGTACGGGCGGCGGTGCTGCGCGTGCCCGGGGACGACTGACCGTGTTCGTCGTCGCCACCGCCGGACACGTCGACCACGGCAAGTCCACCCTGGTCCGTGCGTTGACCGGGATGGAACCGGACCGCTGGGCCGAGGAGCGCCGCCGGGGCATGACCATCGACCTGGGTTTCGCCTGGACGGCGCTGCCCTCGGGCGGCACGGTCGCCTTCGTCGACGTACCCGGGCACGAGCGGTTCGTGCCGAACATGCTCGCCGGGGTCGGCCCGGTGCCGGCGGCGCTGATCGTGGTCGCCGCCGACGAGGGCTGGATGCCGCAGTCCGCCGAGCACCTGGCGGCGCTGGACGCGCTCGGCGTCGCGTACGGCCTGCTCGTGGTGACCCGCGCGGACCTGGCCGACCCGGCGCCGGCGATCGCCCGGGCGCGGGCGGAGATCGCCGCCACCAGCCTCGGCCCGGTGGAGGCGGTGGCGGTCAGCGGCCTGACCGGCGCGGGCCTGCCCGAGCTGCGCGTGGCACTGGACCGGCTGGCCGCCCGGCTGCCGGACCCGGCGGCGGACGGGCCGGTGCGGCTCTGGGCCGACCGCAGCTTCACGGTGCGGGGCAGCGGCACGGTGGTCACCGGCACCCTCGGCGCCGGCCGACTGCGCGTCGGCGACGAACTGGAGCTGGCCAGCACCGGCGAGCCGGTCCGGATCCGGAGCCTGCACTCGCTCGGGGTGGCCCGTTCCGAGGTGACGGCGGTGGCCCGGGTGGCGATCAACCTGCGCGGCACGGCCCGCGACCGGCTCGGCCGCGGCGACGCGCTGCTCACCCCCGGCGGGTTCCACCGCACCGACCTGGTCGACGTGCGGCTCACCGGCGACCCGGCGGCCGACCTGCCGGCCACCCTCACCCTGCACGTCGGGTCGGCCGCGGTGCCGGTGCGCGCCCGGCCGCTGGGTTCGGACACCGTGCGGCTGCGGTTGGCCCGTCCGCTGCCGCTGCTGGTGGGCGACCGGGCGCTGCTGCGCGACCCGGGCCGGCACCACGTGGCCGGCGGGGTACGGGTGCTGGACGTCGCGCCTCCGCCGCTGGCCCGCCGCGGGGCCGCCGCCGCCCGCGCGCAGGTCCTGGCCGAGCTGGACGGCCGACCCGACCTGGCCGGGGAACTGCGCCGCCGCCGGCTGGTCCGGGCCGGGACGCTGCTGCGAATGGGCGTGCCGGAGAGCACCACGCCGGTGGCGGGGGACTGGCTGGCCGATCCCGAGCACTGGCGGCGGCTGGGCGCCCGGCTCGTCGAGGAGGTCACCCGGTACGCCCGCGAGCACCCGCTGGAGCCCGGCATGCCGGTCGACGCGCTGCGCCAACGCCTCGACCTGCCCGACCGGGCGCTGGTCGAGGCACTGGTCCGTCCGCCGCTGCGGCTGCGCGCCGGGCGGGTGGGCGCGGTGGGCGCCGACGCGCTGCCCGAGCCGGTGGCCCGGGCCGTGCGCCGCGTTCGCGAGGAGTACGGCGACCGGCCGTTCCGCGCGCCCGAGGCGGACCGCCTCGCCGACCTGGGCCTGGGCCCCCGGGAGATCGGCGCGGCGGTTCGGGCGGGCGCGCTGCTGCGGCTGGCCGACAACGTGGTGCTGCTGCCCGGCGCGCTCGACGACGCGGTGCGGGTGCTGGCCGGGCTGCCCCAGCCGTTCACCCTCTCCGCGGCACGCCAGGCGTTGGACACCACCCGCCGGGTGGCGGTGCCGCTGCTGGAACTGCTGGACCGCCGCGGCGTGACCCGCCGGCTGCCCGACGACGCCCGCGTCGTCGTCACCTGACGCACCGGCCCGCCGCCGGCGCGGTTGCGCCCGGATGCAACGGTGGCGGCATGATCGAGTGGTCACCGCGCGATTCGTCCACCCGCGGCCGTTGGCGCGGCCCGGCCCGCGCCGCGCTGCGCTGGGGTCTGCCGCTGCTCTGGCTGCTCTGGGCCGGCCTGGCCTGGTGGACCGAGCCCCGGCAGGTGCCCGAGGAGCAGCTCGACCGGGACCTGGCCGCCGGAAGCGTGGTCACCTTCCAGCGCACCACCGGCTGGGACGACAGCGACGCTTACTGGGGAAGCCGAGCGCAGCCCCGGTACGCCACGGCCGGCGACACGATCGCCTGGACCCTGCCCAACGGGCAGATCCGGTACGCCTACGTCGGCACGCCGGACCCGACCTGGTCCGGAACCGACCCGACGGACCTCGACCCGAGCGCGCCCGCCTCGACCGCACCTGACCCGGCCACGTCGCCGAGCGAGGAGGCGACGGCCGATCCGGAACCTGCCCCGGTCGAGCCGGAGGACGCCCGACTCGTCGCGGTCGCCGACCCGTGGGGTACCGCCGGCGCGCCGGCGCACCGGGCCGCCAACGCGGCCGGGCTGCTCGCGGCGGTGGTGACGCTGCTGTGGTTGGGGGTGCTGGTCGCGGGCGCGCCACCGACGGCCGGCACCCGCTGGTTCTGGTTCTGGGTCGGGCTGCTGCCGTTCGGCCTGGGTGTGCTGGCCTGGACCTACCGGGAGCGGTGGCGGCCTCGTCACCCGACCGGTGCCGCTGTCCGGCCGGGCGCAGGCACCATCGCCGACACGCGGTCGTCGGGCTGGCGGGGACTCGGATGGCTGTTCGTCGGCGGGATCGCGATCTCCCTGCTGGTGTACGGGGCCAGCCTGCTGCTCGGGCCGACGGTGGTGCCCGGCTGAGCGGGCCAACCGGCCACCGGGAGCGCAGCGGTCACCTACCGTGACGCCATGGACCCTTCGGCGGTCTGGCGGGACCGGCAGCACAAGTGGCGGATCGAGGCGTACCGCGCCCCGGACCTGCGGTTCGCGATCTTCGCGACCAACGGGACCACCGAATCGGCTCCGCTGTGGCTGTTCGGCATGTCGGCGCTGGCCCGCTGGTTGATGACCCACGCCATCTCGCTGGACGACCTGGAGGTCGACTGAGCCCGGCCGGAACGGCCCCGCCGCGGGCGCGGCTGCGGTTGAGTGGCCTGAGGCGGGCAGACGGGGGTACGCGATGGGCGGTCAGCTGGGGCAGCTGGCGCTGGTGGCGGTGCTGGTGCTGGTCAATGCCGCGCTCTCCGGCAGCGAGATGGCCATGGTGACGTTGCGTGAAGGTCAGCTGCGGCAGCTGGGCCGGCGCAGCCGTGCCGGTGACCGGCTGGTCCGGCTCGCCCGCGACCCGAACCGCTACCTGGCCACCATCCAGCTCGGCATCACCCTGGCCGGGTTCCTCGCCTCCGCGGCGGCGGCGGTGTCACTGGCGCAGCCGCTGGTCGGCCCGCTGGGTTTCCTCGGCGCGGCGGCCCGGCCGACCGCGGTGCTGCTGGTGACGGTGGCGCTGACCTTCGTGACGCTGGTGATCGGGGAGCTGGCGCCGAAGCGGCTGGCCATGCAGCGGGCGGAGCGCTGGGCGCTGGTCAGCGCCGGCCCGCTGAACCTGCTGGCCCAACTCTCCCGGCCGGCGGTGTGGCTGCTGAGCAAGGCCACCGACCTGGTGGTGCGGCTGGCCGGCGGCGACCCGCGGGCCAGCCGGGAGGAGATGACCGAGGACGAACTGCGCGAGATGCTGGTCAGCCAGCGCGGCCTGTCCGCCCAGCAGCGCGAAATCCTCACCGGCGCGTTCGACATCGCAGGCCGGACGCTGCGGGAGATCCTGGTGGCCCGCCGGGAGGTGACGGCGCTGTCGGCTGCGCTCCCGGTCGCCGACGGGATGCGCCGGCTCGCCGCCGCCGGGCGGTCCCGGGCGCCGGTGACCGGCCCGGGGGGCCTGGACGAGGTGATGGGCGTGGTGCACATCCGCGACCTGGTGGAGGCGGCGGGCGGCACGGTGGGGCAGCGGGCCCGTCCGCCGCTGCTGCTGCCGGCGACGCTGCCGGTCTCCGACGCGTTGCGCCAACTCCGTCAGGCGCACCAGCAGCTGGCCCTGGTGGTCGACGAGCACGGCGGCATCGACGGCATCATCACCCTGGAGGACCTGCTGGCCGAGGTGGTCGGCGAACTCTACGACGAGACCGACACGGACGTCTCCGAGGTGAGCCGGGAGGCCGACGGCTCGCTGCTGGTGCCCGGCGACTTCCCCCTGCACGACCTGCCCGACCTGGGGGTGCGGCTGAACTTCCCCCTGTCGCGGGAGTACACCACCGTGGCCGGGCTGGTGCTGGCACGCCTGGGTCACCTGCCGGCCGCGCCGGGGGAGACGGTGCGGCTGCCGGGGCTGACCATGGAGGTGCTGGAGGTCGCCGACCGGGCGGTACGCCGGGTGCGGCTGCGTGATTTCGTCGCCGACCGCTGACGCGGTGCGGCCACCCGGTCGGGGGACATCCGCGGCGAATCCGCCCGGACCGGGGACCGGGCTGCCTACGGTGCGGTTTGTGAAGGACCGAGGGATGCGTAGGTTCCTGGCCGTGCTGGCCGGCCTCGCGGTGATCTACTTCGGCACCACCGGCCGGAGCCCGGAGGAGGGCCGCGGGATCTCCGGCGGACTGGTGATCCTGGCGCTGCTCGCCGCGCTGCTGGTGTGGCACCTGACCAGGCCAGAGGACAAGGCGGCGAAGTGAGCGCTTCACCGGGCGGCGCGGGTGACCTCACCGGCGGACTCCTTGTCGAGCGCCACCCGGACCAGGGCGGAGGCGAGCCGGCCGAAGTCCGGCTCCTCGACCAGCCCGGCCAGCCGGTCCGGTGAGCTCGGCAGACCGAGGCGTTTCGCCCCGGCCAACGCCCGCCGGTCGGCGTACGGGCGTACGTCGGACCAGACCGTCTGGGCCTCGCGCAGGTAGATGTCCGCGCCGGTGGGCCCGATGCCGGGAAACTCGGTGAGCCGCCGGCGTAACCCCGCCGGATCTCCCCGCGCCTCCCGGTGCAGTCGCCGCAGGTCACCGTGCCAGCGGTCCAGGCAGAGCCGGGCGCCGGTGCCGAGCATGGTGGCCGTCCGCTCGTCGTAGCGGCGGTAGTGGCCCCGGCCCAGCGCGTCGACGCGCTCCTGCCAACTGGCCGCCTCCATGGCCTGCGGCGTGCGGTAGCCCGCGGCGAACAGCTCGCGCGCCGCGTCGATCGCCACGCAGGCCCGGATCCGGGTGCTCAGCAGGGTGGCCAGCACCAGCAGCTGGTACAGCGGTCCGGGTCGGTCCGCCAGCCGGATCCCGGCCTCGTCCGCGTACGTGCGGCCCCGCCGGTCGAGCAGGACCCGCACCATCGTTCGATCGTCACCCACCCCCGCCGGGTACCCGCCGGGTGGCCGGCTAGCCCTCGCCCGGGCCGTTCCGTGGGGCCGGATTGCCGCCTGATCCGACGGGTATGCCGGCGATGGAGGCGGTCGATGCCGCCTGCCGCAGCCGGAGGGAGACGGTCATGGTGAACCCGCAGCAGGAGGAGTTCCGCCGAAACGCCAAGGGCGCCACCAGTCAGGACAGCAAGGGACCCAAGCCAACCGGATTTCCGCTCAACCGCGGCTCCTCGAACGCCGACACGGGGCGCCCGGTGCCCAAGGGCCAGGTGTCGCCGTACGGCCCGACCCAGGAGCCGGTGGCCGAGGACGACAGCGACGTCAAGGGTTAGCAGTCCCGGTTCACGGCCGCCGCAACCTGTTCCAGGTTGCGGCGGCCGCCATTCCGAACGCCAGGTGCGGCACGATGTCCGAGAGCCAGTCGCTGCGCCGCCACGTTCGGGGGTCGCTGATGCGCAGCGCGGCGAACGTGCTGTCGGAGATGGTCATCACGCCGGCGCCGAGCAGACCGGTGGCCAGCGGCAGGGGCTGCCGGCGGCCGTTGGCGTAGAGCGCGAAGGCGATCCCCGCGCTGACGCCCAACCCGTAGCCGAGCACGGGCCCGAGGCCCGAGCGGCGGTTCGCCGCCCGGTCCTCGGGCCCCAGGTCGAGGTGCGCGATGTTGGCCAGCCGGCCCGCGGTCAGCTCGGGTGTGCTGCTCACCGGTCGACCCCGCAGCGCTATGTCGAGGTAGCTGACCATGTTCAGCGCCGCGCTGCCGACCGCCCCCGCGATGGCGCCGTCAGCCAGGTCGACCGGTCTCACTTCGGGTCGCCTGGTTCGCGGTCGCTCTTCGGACCGAAGGTGCGGTCTCCGCGGATCACGCCGTGTTGGCCGCGATCCTCCTGCAGGATCCGGTTGGCGACCTTGTCGGCCTTGGCGTCGTTCGTCCGCCGTCCGGAGCCGTCGATCTCGTTGCGCATGCGCGCCCGCTGCTTGTCGTACGCGTTGCTGCCCGGCCGTGGTCCTGGCATGTGCTGCCTCCTTCGTCGCCGTTGGCGTACCGCGCCCGTCTACCCGCCTGCGGGCGCGCCAACCCCGGGCGTCAGCGGGGTGCGCGGACCACCGCGACCGGGCACCGGGCGTGGTGCAGCACCGACTGGCTCACCGAGCCCAGCAGCAACCCGCTCACCTCGCCGCGCCCCTGCCCGCCCACCACCACCAGCTGGGCCCGGCCGGACGCCTCGGCGAGCACCGCGCCGGCCCGGCCGCGTACCGCCCGCCGGGTCAGCGACAACCCCGGGTACCGCTCGGCAAGCCCGGCCAGGGACTCGCCGAGCACCCGGTCCTCCTCACCGTGCATCGGGGCCTCGTCGTCTGACAGGGGCTGCATGTCGCCCGGGCCGAGATGCTTGTAGGCGTGCACCGCCTCCAGCGGCGTGCCACGCGTCGTCGCGGCGTCGGCGGCGAACTCGACGGCCAGCCGCGACGCCGGCGAGCTGTCCACGCCGACCACCACCGGCCCGTCGGCGCTCTCGACGCCGCGTGCCACCAGCACCGGGCAGTCGGCGTACGAGGCGACCTGCACCGCCACCGAGCCGACCACGAGCGCGGCGAAGCCGCCCAGCCCCCGGTCGCCGACCACGATCACCGCGGCGCTGGGGGATTCGCCCACCAGCACGGCAGAGGCTTCCCCGTCGATGATCTCGCCCGTGACCCGTAGCCCCGGTGCGGTCGCCTCGGCCTCGGTCACCGCCGCGTCGACCAGCTCCTCGGCCCGGTGGCGCAGCCCACCGCCGGGTGGCGCGTCCGGGGCCGGTGAGACCGGCACGTGCAGCAGCGGCCAGATGAACGCGTGCACCACCCGCAGGGGCCGGTGTCGCCGTGCCGCCTCGGTGGCGGCCAGGCGTACCGCGCGCAGCGCCGGCTCCGAGCCGTCCACGCCGACCACCACCGCCGCGCCGTCCGCCGAGTTCACCTGACACCCCCTGCCCGGGTCAGTATCCGCTGGCGACGGGTCCGCGCGGGGCGATACCGCGCAGCACGCCCGCTCGGTACGCTGGCCACGACCACCGGGGAGGGAGCGTCATCGATGGTTGAACCGGACCAGCCGAGCACCGCCCGCATGATCGACTTCTGGCTCGGCGGGGAGCACCACTTCGACGTGGACGTGGCCGCCGCCCACGCCTTCGAGCAGGCGTACGGGCCATGCGGGTCGGTGTTCCGGGAGCTGCGCGCCTTTCTGGGCCGGGCGGTGCGGGCCATCGCCGAGCAGGGCGTCGACGGCTTCCTGGTCTTCGGTGCCGGGGTGCCGACGATGGGCAACGTGCACGAGGTCGCGCCGGAGGCGACGGTGCTCTACACCGACGTCGACCCGGTCACCATCCGGCTCGGTCAGCGCATCCTGGCCGGCAGCGACCGGGCCGGCTACGGCTACGGCGACGCCACCGACATCGGCACGATCGACCCGGCCCAGCTGCACCGGTTCGTGCCCGGGTGGGGTCGGCGGCCGGTCGGGGTGGTCTTCCTCGGGCTGGCGGCGTTCCTCGACGACGACACACTGACCCGTACCCTCGACGAGCTGTACGCCGCGGCGGCGCCGGGCAGCCTGCTCGCCGTCGACTTCGACACCGAGGAGCTGGCCGGGCATCCGCAGGCGCTGGCGATGATGGGGCCGGCGTTCCGGATGCGCGCGCCGTCGGCGTTCGCGCCGTTGCTGGGCCGCTGGACGCCGACGGAGGACGGCATCGTCCCGGTCACCCGGTGGCGTCCGGACGGCACGCCGGCGGCGGTCCCGGACGCGTTCCACGGGGCGGTCGCGGTGCGCGGCGCGGACTGACGAGCGCCGGGTGACCGCGCCGACGGGCCGTCGCGGCGCCGTCCGTATGATGCTTGCTCCATAGCAAGTTTTTCGGAAAGGACGACCATGGTGGACGCGCCGGAGGCGGTGTCGCGTGCGCTGCGCGAGGCTCCACCCGACCAGCTGGCGGAGGCGGCCGACCAGGCCATCCGCGCGGTCCTCGGCGCCCGGCGCACCGACGTGTTCGTCGCCGACTACCGGATCAGTGGCCTCTGGCCGGTGCTGGACCCCGACCTGCCCGCGGCCGGGTTCCTCGCCTGCCACACCGTGGCGCAGCGCTGCTTCAGCAGTCAGCAACCGGTCCGGGACGCCGCGGAGGACGGCGCGTGCCGGCTCTACCTGCCGTTGACGGTGTGGGGGGAGCGGGTCGGCGTGTTGATGATCGAGCTGACGACCACGCCGGGCCCGGCCGTCACCGGCGTGGCCACCGACATCGCCGGCGCGCTGGCGGTGGCGATGCGCGCCGCCGACCGGGAGACCGACCGCTACCGGCGGGCCCGCCGCCGCGAACGGCTCAGCATGGCCGCGGAGATGCAGTGGGACCTGCTTCCCGGGCGCGGCGTGGCGCACCGCGCGTTCGACCTGGCGGGGCAGCTCGAACCGGCGTACACCGTCGGTGGTGACCACTTCGACTGGTCGCTGGACGGCGACCGGCTGACCGTCACGGTGCTCAACGGCGAGGGCAGCGGGCTGAGCGCGTCGCTGCTGACCGCGGTCACGGTCAACGCGATGCGCAACGCCCGGCGCTCCGGCGGCGCCCTGGTGGAGCAGGCCGAGCTGGCCTCGGACACCGTCTTCTACCAGCACCGGGGGCAGCGGCACGTGGCCACCCTGCTGCTGGAGGTGGACACCACCTCGGGTCGGGTCCGGGCGGTGGACGCCGGGTCGCCGCACGTGCTGCGGGTGCGGGGTACGACGGTGGAGCCGGTCGAGCTGGAGCAGCAGCTGCCGCTGGGCATGTTCGCCGAGACCCGGTACGAGCTGCAGGAGTTCCAGCTCGAGCCGGGGGACCGGGTCTTCGTGGTCAGCGACGGGGTGTGGGCGGCCGAGCCGGCCGGCCGGGAGCCGTACGGGCACCGGATGATGGCGCGCTCCATGCGGGCCACACGGTTGCAACCGGCGGCGGAGGCGGTTGGTACGGTGATGCGCGAACTGCACGCCTACCACGTGGACTCCGATCTGCGCGACGACGCCGTCGTGGTCTGCCTCGACTGGCACGGCCCGCGCGGTCGGAACGGCGGGTGAGGGTCACCGCCGCTGTGCCAGGCGGGCAGCAGTGCGACGACGGCAGGGGACATCAGGTGGAGCGACCTGCGGATCTCGCCGCGGCGATCGACGCGGCCGCCGAAGCGCTCGTCGCTGTGCTCGACTCGGTCGCGTCGCGACATCAGGTGCCTCCCACCCAACTGCGGGTGCTCACCCTGATCAGCAGCCGGCCGGAGACCAACGTCAACCGCCTGGCGGAGCTGCTGGACGTGGTGCCCTCCTCGGCGAGCCGGCTCTGCGACCGGCTGGAGGCCAACGGCCTGCTGCGCCGGGTCGCCGACCCCCGCGACCGCCGCGAGGTGCGCCTGGTGCCCACGCCCGCGGCGGACACACTGCTGCGCGAGCTGGCCGAGCGGCGGCAGCGGGCCGTGCAGGTCGTCCTGGACCGGATGCCGCCGCGCGCCCAGCACGAGTTGCTGGTGGCGCTTCTGGCGTTCGGGCGTGCGGCCAGCGAGGCCGTTCCCGAACCGCTGACCGACCCGGCCGTGCAGACCGCCTGACGTTGCCGTCCACTAGTATCCTAGGATGATCTATGCGTGGTGACACCCACCACAGGGCGCGGAACCCGCGCCGAAGGGCCCGCAGCGCCACCCGGACGACGCGGGGGAGCCCGATATAGTGGCAGCGCACTCATCCGGCCCGCGATCATCGAGATCGCGGGCCGCGTCCGGGAACAGGTTCCGTTTTTCGGGGCCGCAGGGGAGCCGGCACTGACCGGCCCGACAGCGCGTACGTCCCGCCGCGCCCGATGTCGACCGGGTGCCGGAGCGTGCCGCGGAGGAGGTTCGGTGTCGCGTCGGCCGGCTCGCGCAGAGCATCCGCAGGCCGCCGGTGACGCCGGTGACCAGGTACCGGGCGACCAGGTGCTCACCCTGCCCAACCTGATCAGCTTCGGGCGGCTGCTGGGTGTGCCGCTCTTCCTCTATCTCTTCCTCGTGGCCGAGGCCGACGTCGCGGCGATCGTGGTGCTCGCGATCGGCGGCACCACGGACTGGGTCGACGGCTGGATCGCCCGCCGGCTGCGCCAGGTCAGCCGGCTCGGGGAGTTGCTCGATCCGCTGGCCGACCGGCTCTACATCCTCGCCACGCTGATCGCCTTCACCGCCCGCGAGGTGGTGCCCTGGCAGTTCACCGCGGCGCTGCTGGCCCGGGAGCTGCTGCTGCTCGGCTCGCTGGCGGTGCTGCGCCGATTCGGGTACGGGCCGCCGCCGGTGCACTACGTGGGCAAGACCGCCACCTTCCTGCTGCTCGCGGCGTTCCCGGTGCTGCTGCTGGCCACGGCGTCGACCGGGATCGCCACCGCGGCCAGCGCGATCGGCTGGGGGTTGGCCTGGTGGGGCCTGGTCCTCTACTGGGTCGCCGGTGCGATGTACGTGGTGCAGGCAGCCCGGCTGGTCCGGGCGGCGCGCGGCCCGGGAGCGCCGGCATGAGCGCGCCGCGGCCCGGCGGCAACCGTCCGGAACGGGTGTACGCGCCGGACTTTCTCACCGAACTGTTCCGCAACCCGCTCGACCCCGGCTACGCCGACGCGGCGGCCGCCAGGCGATCGCGACCGGCCGAGGCGCCGACCCGGTGGCGGGCCTGGCCGACCCGTTCGGTCAGCCTGGTCGTGGTGGTGCTGCTGGGCTTCCTGTTCGCGGTCGCCTACCGGCAGACGATGGCCGACGAGCCGGGGCGCAGCCAGGCCCGTTCCGGGCTGGTGGCGCAGATCAAGGATCGGGTGAGCGAGACCGACCGGTTGTCGACGCGGGCGGAGAATCTGCGCGAGGAGGTCAGTCGGCAGCGGGACGCGGCGTTGAGCGGTTCGGCCGCCGCGCGGTTGCGCAACCTGGAGGCGAGCACGGGGCTGGGTCGGGTGCGCGGGGACGGTGTGGTGGTGCGGCTGGCCGACGCGCCGGAGAACCAGGACGCGGTGACCGGCGCGGGCGCGGGGCCGCCGCGGGTGCTCTACAGCGACCTGCAGGGCGTGGCGAACGCGTTGTGGAGCGCGGGTGCGGAGGCGATCGCCATCAACGGGCAGCGGTTGACCTCGACGTCGACGATCCGGTTGGCGGGTGAGGCGATCCTCGTGGACTTCCGGCCGGTGACCGGGCCGTACGAGGTGTCCGCGATCGGTCCGGGCTCGTTGCAGCGACGGTTCGAGGACAGCCGCAGCGCGGCGCTGATGGAGGACGTGGCGAGGACGACCGGCCTGTCGTTCGGGGTGCGGGAGGCCGAGGACCTCACCCTGCCGGCCGCTCCGGAGCCGCAGCTACGCTACGCCAAGCCGCCGGTCAGTCCGAGCCCTTCCGCGTCGGGTGACCGTTCCGGCAGTCCCGGGCCGTCCGGCCCGGGGACGACCTCTAGCCCCTCCGGAGGTGGCCGATGATCGCGGTGCTGGCGTTGCTCGCCGGTGTGGTGCTCGGCGTGTGGCTCGATCCCACCGTACCTGCGGCTCTGCAGCCGTATCTGCCGATCGCCGTGGTTGCGGCGTTGGACGCGGTGTTCGGTGGGGTGCGGGCGAAGCTGGACCGGATCTTCGACGACAAGCAGTTCGTGGTGTCGTTCATCTCGAACGTGCTCGTTGCCGGTCTGATCGTGTACCTCGGTGACCAGTTGGGGGTGGGCGGTCAGTTGTCCACTGGTGTGGTGGTCGTGCTCGGTGTGCGGATTTTCGGCAACGTGGCGGCGATCCGTCGGCACCTGTTCCGGGCGTAGGTTTGACGGCGATGAGTGACGAGCAGACCGAGACGGGTACCGGGTGGCCGCAGCCGGCGGGTCCGGTGCGCCCGGGTGGGCCGGCGGGGGAGCCGGATCCGCGGCCGGACGCGCCGGACCCCGACGAGTTGAGCCCGTTGGCGCCGGCCGGGCCGGGCGAGCGGGAGTCAGAGTCGCCGGTCGAGGAGCCCGGGGTGGCCCCGGTCGAGGACGGCGCGACGGTGGATTTGTCAGCGCCGGCGCCGGAGGTCCAACCGGCGGCGCCGGCCGATGAGGCGCAGCCGGCTGCGCCGGGTCGGTCACGGTGGAGCGCGGCCGGGGTGATGATCGCCGCGCTGCTGGCGTTGCTGGGTTTCACGCTGGTGGTGCAGTTGAAGACCACGTCGACGGATCCGACGCTGGGGGCGACGCGCCAGGAGGACCTGGTGCGGATCCTGTCGGATCTGGATGCCCGGGAGAACCGGTTGCAGCAGGACATCCGGACGTTGGAGGACAGCCAGCGGCAGTTGCGCTCGGGTGAGCAGGGTCGGCAGGCGGCGTTGGACGAGGCGACGCGGCGGGCGGACCAGTTGGGCATCCTGGCGGGCACGTTGCCGGCGACGGGGCCGGGGTTGACCGTGCGCTTCGACGCCGGTGGCGGTAAGCCGATCTCGTCGAACCAGGTGTTGGACGCGGTGCAGGAGCTGCGGGGCGCCGGCGCGGAGGCGATGCAGATCTCCGGTGGTGATCGCGCGACGGTGCGGATCATCGCGTCGACGTACTTCCTGGAGGAGAACGGGTCGTTGGTGGTGGAGGGGCGCCGGTTGACGGGTCCGTTCACGATCACGGTGATCGGTGATCCGGCGACGATGCGTACGGCGTTGAACATTCCTGGTGGGGTGGTCGCGTCGGTTCAGGGTGTCGGCGGTAACGTGACCGTTGAGGAGCGTGGGGTTGTCGAGGTTTCGGCGCTGCACGCGCCGATCAAGCTGGAACACGCCCGTCCGGTCTCCTGACCGGCGCGGCCGCCCCGGACCCGGGTGGTCCGGGGCACCGATGGATGAAGGACGCGTCTGGTGATTCCTGAGGATCTGCGATACACCGCCGAGCACGAGTGGGTGGCGGGTGACGGCACCGGCTCGGTCCGGGTCGGCATCACGCACTTCGCGCAGGACGCGCTGGGTGACATCGTGTACGTCCAGTTGCCGGAGGCGGGTGCGGTGGTCGCGGCCGGCGACTCGCTGGGTGAGATCGAGTCGACCAAGAGCGTGTCGGAGATCTACGCGCCGGTGAGCGGTACGGTGTCGGCGCGCAACGAGGCGCTGGGTGACACGCCCGAGATGATCAACACTGATCCGTACGGTGCGGGTTGGTTGGTGGAGATCACGCCGGCTGATCCGACGGCGGTGGACGGGCTGCTGACGGCGGGCGCGTACCGCGAGATCACCGAAGGCTGAGTGTGCTTGATCCGGACGCGCGCTGTCTGCGCGCGTCCGGTTGCCCTGCATTTCGGCGCTGGCTAGGCTCGCCCAGTTGACCGAGAACCCAATAGTTGAGCGTTGCGGAATTGCCTTCCCGGGCACGGGGAGCCAGCCGCCGGGTGGTCAAGTGCCCGGCGGCCAGACCCGCCATTACCCGACGCCGACCGAACAGATCCGTGAGGTGGTCCCATGACGCGGCCAGACGACGAGTTCCCCCCGCTCGACGTCACTTCGACGCTCAATCTCGGTTCGCTCGACGAAGTGCTGGAGGGGCCGGACACCGATGTGGTGCCGAGCCGGATGTCCGGTTCGTTGCCGCCGGGTATGGCGCTGCTGGTGGTTCGTCGGGGTCCGAACGCGGGCGCCCGGTTCCTGTTGGATCACGATGTGACGACGAGTGGCCGGCACCCGGACAGTGACATCTTCCTCGACGACGTGACGGTGTCGCGGCGGCATGCGGAGTTTCACCGTGATGGTGGCACGTTCACGGTGCGCGACGTGGGCAGCCTGAACGGTACGTACGTCAATCGTGAGCGGGTCGAGGCGGCCACGTTGAGCAATGGTGACGAGGTCCAGATCGGTAAGTTCCGGGTGGTGTTCATCGCCGGTCCGCGCCCGGAGGAGGAGGCCGGCCGGGGGTGAACGAGCCTGCGGCCTCCACGCCACCCGGGGCGGCCCGGTCCCAGCCGCTGATGAGCATCGGTGAGGTGCTGGCGCAGTTGCGGGTGGATTTTCCGGACACCACGATTTCGAAGCTGCGGTTCCTCGAGGCCGAGGGGCTGGTTGAGCCGCAGCGGTCGGCGGCGGGTTACCGGAAGTACAGCTGGGACGATGTGGCGCGGTTGCGGTTCGTGTTGACCGCGCAGCGGGACCGGTATCTGCCGTTGCGGGTGATCCGTGAGCAGTTGGCGGAGTGGGACTCGTCGGGTGAGCAGCCGGGTCGGTCGCGGCCGGCGCTGGTGGCGGTGGGCCCGGATGGTGCGGTGCCGGGCCGGGAGTCCGTGGAGCCGGCCGAGTCGTCGCAGGTGCGGCTCGGCCGGGTGGACCTGGTGGCGCGCAGCGGGATCGACGAGTCCACGTTGTCGGAGTTGGAGCGCCTCGGTGTGCTGGTGTCGGATCCGCCGGGTTGGTACGACGCGGATGCGTTGATCATCGCGTCGGCGGTGGCGGGTCTGGCGGCGTACGGGTTGGAGCCGCGGCACCTGCGGGGTTACCGGACGGCCGCGGATCGCGAGGTCGGGTTGTTCGCGCAGTTGGTGGCGCCGTTGGCGCGGCAGAGTGATCCGGCGGCGCGGGCGCGGGCGGCGGAGACGGCGCGGGAGTTGGTGGCGTTGTCGCAGCAGTTGCACGCGGCGTTGGTGCGGGTGGGGTTGCGCTCGACGTTGGGCCGGTGACGGTGTCGTGGGTGTGGTCGAGCGGAAAGATCTGGTGCGGGAAGCGTGCCGTAGGCTTGCCGGGGTAACCCCTTTCTGGCGCGGGCGTGGTGCTGTAGCGCATGGGACGGCCGTGTCGCGGTCCGTGTACCGTGCTAGGAAGGGCGCGGTGCGTAGGTGACGACGACACGGAGGCGGCGGTGCGCGAGCTGAGCGTGGTCGGAGTTCGGGTGGAGCTGCCCAGCAACCAACCGATCGTCCTGCTCAGGGAGGTCGAGGGGGACCGCTATCTGCCGATCTGGATCGGCGCGGTCGAGGCCACGGCTATCGCTTACGAGCAGCAGGGGGTCAAGCCGGCCCGGCCGTTGACCCATGATCTTCTGCGGGACGTGTTGGCGGCGCTGCAGGCGCCGTTGCGGGCGGTGGAGATCACCGAACTCAAGGAGAACGTCTTCTACGCTGATCTGTTGATCGGCGACGGGGTGCGCGTGTCCGCGCGGCCGAGCGATTCGATCGCGCTGGCGTTGCGGGTGGGTGCCCCGATTCGTTGTGCGGAGCAGGTCCTCAGCGAGGCGGGGATCGTGATCCCGGACGAGCAGGAGGACGAGGTCGAGAAGTTCCGCGAGTTCCTGGACCAGGTGCGCCCGGAGGACTTCGCCGGCTGAGCCGGTCGCTCGGGCCGCTGGTGTTCGTGTTCGCGCCGGGCGTCACTGTGGGTGATGCCGCGCTGGCGTTGGTGATCTTTCCGTTGGCTGCGCGGCGTGTCGCGTCTGTTCCTCCGTGGTAACCCCTGAGGGCAGCTATAGGGTTGCCGTGTCGAGGGGTGCGCGTCGGTGGAAACGACGCGTCGCCGCACTGACGGGGAGGTTGTCCGGATGCACGAGCCACGGGATCCCGATCCGGGTACGGAGTTGGACGAGCCGGGTGCGGCGTCGCCGGTTTCGGCGACCGAGGGTGACGGTTCGGTGGGCTACCGGGGTGTGACGGCTTGTCACGCGGTGGGCATCAGCTACCGGCAGTTGGATTACTGGGCGCGCACGGCGCTGGTGGTGCCGAGTGTGCGCGACGCGTCCGGGTCGGGTACTCAGCGGTTGTACTCCTTCCGCGACCTGGTGGTGTTGAAGGTCGTGAAGCGTCTGCTGGACGCCGGGGTGTCTCTGCAGAACATCCGTAAGGCGATCGAGGCGTTGCGGTCGCGTGGGGTGGAGGATCTGGCCGGGATCACGCTGATCTCCGATGGGACGACGGTGTACGAGTGCCGGTCCCCGGAGGAGGTGGTCGACCTGTTGCAGGGCGGCCAGGGGGTGTTCGGGATCGCGATCGGCGGGGCGTTCAAGGAGATCCAGGGGTCGTTGTCGCATCTGCCGGCGGAGCCGGCGAGCGGCCCGGTGGACCCGGCGGTGCCGGCGGCTGCGGATCCGGCCGGCGACGAGTTGGCGGCGCGGCGGGCGCGGCGTCGGGCTGGCTGAACGTCCGGGTGTCGCCTGCCGCGGTGGGCGACGCGCCGGTATTTTTTGCCGCTCGGTTGATGACTCTCGGTCAGCGCCCCTCGGTCGGTGGTGGAGTGTGTCCCGCCGTTTTCCATGCTGGATGACGCTGCGTGCGTGGTTGATCGCCGACTGTGGACGGCACTGGTCGGTGTGGTCACCGTTCGTGGTGTGCTTTTGTCGGGAACCCGATAGGGGGGCACTGACCGGAAGTCCGAGGCACGCTATGGTCCGACACGGTCCCGGTGCCGGTGTCGCTGCGGTACGGCGTCGCTGTGTGTCCGTGGGCCACTGCCCCTCCGCGCCGACCCCGCGCGACCCTTCACCCCGGAAGGAACGACCGTGACGGTTACGGAAGAAACCGCTCCCGCCTCGCACTACGACCGCATTGGTGGCGCCAGTTCGGTCAAGGCGGCTGTGGAACTGTTCTACGACCGGGTGCTCGCCGACCCGGACCTGGCTGGCTACTTCACCACTGTGGACATGGTGGGTCAGCGGCGGCACCTGGCTCTGATGCTGACGGTGGTGCTGGGTGGCCCGAACGAGTACGCCGGCCGCGGGCTGGCCGAGGCGCACCAGCCGCTGAACATCCCGGTGGAGCACTACGTCAAGGTGGGTGAGCACCTGATCGCGACGCTGACCGGGCTGGGTGTGCCGGCGGACATCCTGGCGCACGTGCAGACGGTGCTGGTGCAGGTGCAGGACCAGGTGGTGGCCACCGGGACCCGTCCGGGCGCGTGAGCGTGGACGCGGCCCGGCTCAAGCAGAGCTGGTCCCTGGTCGCCGCGCACGGCGACCAGGTGCCGCTCTATTTCTATTCGACGTTGTTCCTGGCTCATCCCGAGACGCGGCAGATGTTCCCCACGAACATGGCCGGGCAGCGGGACCGCCTCGTGACCGCGCTGGGGCACATCGTGTCCAATGTGGACCAGGTGGACCGGCTGGTGGGTTTCCTGCAGGATCTCGGCGCCGACCACCGCAAGTTCGCGGTACGCGCGGAGCACTATCCGGCGGTCGGTGAGGCGTTGCTGGCGACGTTGCAGCACTTCCTGGCCGAGCAGTGGACCGAGGAGTTGGCCCAGGACTGGGCGGCCGCGTACGGGTTGGTCGCGCAGGTGATGTCCGAGGCCGCGCAGGCCGCGGAGGCGGTGAATCCGCCGTGGTGGGTCGCGGAGATCGTGGCGCACGAGCGACGGGCGTTCGACGTGGCGGTGTTGACGCTGCGCCCGCAGTACCTGCTGCCGTTCACCCCCGGTCAGTCGATCGGGGTGTCGCATCCGTCGGTGCGGTCGTGGCGGTACTACTCGCCGGCGAACGCGCCGCGCGCGGACGGGACGCTGGAGTTGCACGTGCGGGCCGCGCCGGGTGGTGCGGTGTCGTCGCGGCTGGTGTACGGCACGGCGGTGGGTGACCAGATCCACCTGGCCGCGCCGGTGGGCGACCGGTTGACGCTCTGGTCGGCCGGATCCAGCGATCTGCTGCTGCTGGCGGCGGGCACCGGCTGGGCGCCGGTGAAGGCGTTGGTGGAGCAGGTCGCGGCGGAGGGCTCGCGCCGGCGGGTGGACCTGTACGTGGGGGCCCGTTCGCGTAGCGAGTTCTACGACAGCGACGCGATCGACAAGTTGGCGTCGTCGTGTCCGTGGTTGACGGTGACGTACGTGGTGGGTGCGGACCTGGACCGGCCGGGTGAGTTCGTGCACGCGGTGGACCGGGCGCTGGCCGACGGTGACTGGCGGTCCCGGCACGTGTACGTGTGCGGGTCGGATGAGATGGTCTCGCACTCGGTGCAGGCGTTGATCCGGGCGGGTTACCAGCCGGGTCAGCTGCACCACGAGGGGCTGGGTAAGCACTGGTACGGCCCGGCCTGGCGTACGGCGGTGGAGCAGTCGACCGCCGGTGACACTTCCGGAGGTGTTCGGTGAGCGCGACCCCGATCAGTAGGTACGACGGGATTCAGGTCTCCGGCGCCGTGCAGGTTCGCATGACCGCCGACCGGGTGCGCCGGTGGGAGTTCGGCGCGGCGTCGTTCGCCCGGCGCGGCTACGACAACGGTGACGTGGACCGCTTCCGGATGCAGGTCGCCGACGAGTTGGATCTGCTCTCGGCGCAGATCGCGAACCTGCGGGCGGAGAACGAGCGGCTCAACGACCACGTGGAGCTGCACCGGCACGGGGTGATCCCGAGCGCGCCGTCGGCGGCGAAGGCGCCGGCGGCCAAGGAGGTCAATCTGCTCTCCGCGGCCCAGCGGGAGGCGGAGCAGATCATCGCCCAGGCGCACGACTACGCGCGGCGGGTCGCCGAGTACGCCCGGGTGCAGTACGAGAGCTACATGCGGGCGGCGACGGAGGAGGCGAAGCAGGAGGCCGAGCGGGCGGTGAAGGAGTACCGCTCCACGGCGGGGCCGAGCTTCGACGACACGGTGGCCACCCGGGAGGCGCTGCGCATCTTCGGCGAGATGATGATCTCGCACATGCAGGCGGCGGCGCGGCATCTGGACGATGGCAGTGAACATCTGGCCCGCACGATGGACCGGATCGTGAAGGAGGCCACCGCCGCGCAGCCGGTGTCCGGTGCGGTGGGGCAGGCGGCGTTGCCGCGTCACCAGCAGCGCTGACTCCGCGTTCCCGGGGTGTGGTCCGCGGTCGCGGGCCGTGCCCCGGGAACGCGTGGGCTGCCCCCGTTCTGCCCCTGCACGTCCCGGGCCTGGTCGCCGCCCGGATCGAGGGTTTGCCGGTCGCGGGCCCGCGACACTGAGGGCGCACTCGGGTGGGTCGGCAGACCGCGTCAGAGTTCACGGGCACGAAGGTAGGCGTCCAGGTGGGCGGCGCCCTTGAGCATGGCGCGGCCTCGGGCGGACAGGCGGGCCTGCCAGTCGAGCAGGGCGGACTCCAGCGGGGCGACGCCTCCGGCGCAGCGGACCTGGGCGATCAGCGGGGCGATCTGCTCCACCAGGTAGCCGCCCCGCCTGAGCTGGTGGACCAGACGGGCGTCTCGTACGTCAGCCGGGCTGTAGATCCGGTAGCCCGTCCGCGGATCGCGGCGCGGCTGGACCAGCCCGGCGTTCTCCCATTTGCGCAGGGTGGCGGGGCGGACGCCGAGTCGTCCGGCCAGCGGGCCGATGTAGGTGTCGCCGCGTTCCTGCGGCACGGGCGCCAGATCGCGCAGCGCGGCTTCGACGGACTGGAGGGTGCGGCGATCGTCGAGGAGTTGGCGATGGCTCTCGTCGATGAGCCGCAGCGCGTCCTCGGTGGCGTCCTGGTTGAACGCCTGCATGATCGACGTGGCCGTCTGGTGACCGTGCCCGGACACGAGGCCGAGGAACGCCCGCAGGGCCTGCGCGTGCAGCGGCGTGTAGATGCGGTAGCCGTGGGCGGTGCGTTCGGCGGCGGGCAGGACGCCGGCGTCCTCGTAGTTCCGGATCGCCTGGGCGGACAGGCCGTGCTCGCGTGCCAGGTCCACTGGCCTCATGGATGCATCACCGATTGAAGGTCTGTCCGTCGTAGGACCGCGATTGGCGGAGGAAGTTTAAACTGTTGGTTCAACGATACCGTTGAGGCATGGATATCACGGACATGGCCTGGCCGCTCGACGGCGCGGGCATCTCGGCGTTCCTGCGGTCGCTTCCCGCCAGGCCACTGCTGCTCGGGCTGGGCGAGGCCAGGCACTTCGTGGACGCGCTGGGCGAGCAGCGCAACGAGATCTTCCGGCATCTGGTCGAGCACGAGGGCTACCGGTCGTTCGCCATCGAGAGCGACTGCCTCAGGGGACTCCTGGTCGACGACTACATCACGACGGGCGTGGGGAACCTCGACGACGTCATGGAACGCGGCTTCAGCCACGGCTTCGGCGCGTCACCGGCCAACCGGGAGCTCGTGCGCTGGATGCGCGCGTACAACGAGGAGCATGACGAGAAGCTCCGCTTCCACGGCTTCGACGGGCCGCTGGAGTACTGGGCCGCGAGTCCTCGTCAGGCGCTCACCGGCCTTCATGCTCTCCTCGACGGCCCCCTGCCGTGCACGAGGGAAACCCTCGACACGCTGCTCGGCCCGGACGAGCGGTGGACGAACGAAGCCACGGTCATGGACCCGTCGCAGTCGATCGGCCAGTCCGCCGACGCCCAGCGGCTGCGGCTGCTCGCCGACGACCTGGTGGCGCTGCTCGACACGCAGCTGCCGAGGCTGAGCGCGCAGGACAGGGAGAGGGCCGCGCTGTACGGGCGCACCGCGGTCGGCCTGCTGCGCTACCACCACTGGATGGCCGATACGTCTGCGGCCCGGATCGCCAGGCTGTCCGGGTTGCGGGACGCGATGATGGCGGCCAACCTGCGGGCCGTCGCCGGCCACGGCCCGGCCCTGGTCTTCGCTCACAATCTGCACCTGCAGCGCAACAAGAGCTTCATGTCGCTCGGCGACCAGCAGTTGGAGTGGTGGAGCGCGGCGGCGATCACCGAAGCGCACCTGGGCGACCGGTACGCCTTCCTGGCCTCAGCCTTCGGCACGGTGGGCGACGACGTCGCGCCCCCCGACACCATCGAGGGTCTGCTGTCCACGCTTCCGGGAGACCGCTTCCTCGTCGACGCCCGCCGCTTGTCCGAGGCCATCACGAAGCCCGCTGCGCGCGTCTCCCAGGATTTCGCCTATTTCCCGTTGGACCCGGTTCACCTCGACCTGATCGACGGTGTCGTCTTCCTGAAGGAGGCGGGCCGGCTGAGCGGCTGGAATTGACCGGCGCACGCTGACCTACGACGCATCCGCCACAGCGCCCATGACCGCCCCGACGGGTACCAGCCACCGCCCCCGCACGGCCAGGCCACCGGGGTGACGTGTCGGCGGCGCGGTCGCGGCCCTGGATCGGGGTGCGGCGGTCGCCTCGACTGAGGGCGGGCTCAGCGGTGCGTGGCGGCGCGGACCGCCTGGCCGATCGGGTCCGGGCCTGCGGTCAGTTCCAGGGTCAGGCCGGCGGTGCGGGGTTCGTCGAGCAGGGCGACGAGGACCGCGGCGACGTCGGCGCGGCTGATGTCGCCGCGCGGCACGTGCCGGTCCAGCGTGATCCGGCCGGTGGGCTCGTCGTCGGTGAGCCGCCCGGGGCGCAGCACCGTCCAGGCCAGGTCGCGGCCGGTCAGGTCGTCCTCGGCGGCCTTCTTGGCCCGCAGGTACGCCGCCCACACCTCGTCGGTGCCCGCCCGGGGCGCGTCGTCGACGCCCATCGAGGAGACCAGCAGGTAGCGGCGTACCCCGGCGGAGGTGGCGGCGTCGGCGAGCAGCGCCGCGGCGGCCCGGTCGACGGTGTCCTTGCGGGCGGCGCCGCTGCCCGGGCCGGCGCCGGCGGCGAAGACGACCGCGTCGGCTGCGGTCAGGTGCGCGGCGACCTCGGCGACCTCGGCGTCTTCCAGGTCGCAGACGACCGGTTCGGCGCCGACGGCGCGCAGCGCGGCGGCCTGCTCGGGGTTGCGGATCAGGCCCACGGCGCTGTCGCCGCGCTCGGTGAGGTCCCGTTCCAGCAGTCGGGCGATCTTGCCGTGGCCTCCGGCGATGACGACGCGCATGGACCCAACCTACCGGCGACCGGCGCCGTAGCGGCGGGCCCACGCGCTGCCGGCGGCGCTCGGTCGGGTGCCGGTCCCACCAGCACCGGTGTGCTCACCGTCGGTGTTCGGCGTCCGCGGGTGGGCTGAGGCAGCATGGAGGGGTGACACAGACCCTCGACGCGGTGAGCGCCCTGGTGGCCGACGGTGGTGTGCTCGTGCTCAGCGGGGCGGGCCTGTCCACCGAGTCGGGCATCCCGGACTACCGGGGGCCCAGCGGCGCGGCCCGCCGGCACACCCCGATGACCTACCAGGCGTTCACCCGCGACCCCCTCGCCCGGCGGCGCTACTGGGCGCGCAGCCACCTCGGTTGGCGGTTGATCGCCCGGGCCGCGCCGAACGCCGGCCACCGGGCGGTGGCCCAGCTGCAGCACGCCGGCCTGATCGACGCGGTGATCACGCAGAACGTCGACGGGCTGCACGCCGCCGCCAGCAGCGCCTCGGTGGTCGAGCTGCACGGCCGCCTCGACGAGGTGACCTGCCTGGACTGCGGCAACCTGACCTCCCGGGAGGAGTTGGACCGGCGGTTGCGGGAGGCCAACCGGGACTTCGTCGCCCACGTCGCCGCGGTGAACCCCGACGGTGACGTGGATCTCCCCGACGAGCAGGTCGCGGCGTTCCGGGTGGTGGACTGCGGGATCTGCGGCACCGGCATGCTCAAGCCCGACGTGGTGTTCTTCGGCGAGACGGTCCCGGCGCCCCGGGTCGCCCGGTGCTTCGCCCTGGTGGAACAGGCCCGGTCGCTGCTGGTGCTGGGTTCGTCGTTGACCGTGATGTCGGGTCGCCGGTTCGTGATCCGCGCCGCGAAACGGGGCATCCCCGTGGTGATCGTCAACCAGGGGCCCACCCGCGGCGACGGGCACGCCACGCACACTCTCGACGCGCCGCTGGGCGAGGTGCTGCCCGCCCTGGCCGACCGGGTCGCCGGCCGCACGCCGACCCCGCTGAGCAGCACGGCAGACGCCCCCGCGGCGGTCGAGCCCGCCGCGGTGTAGATCACCGCGGGGGTAGGACATCTGCCGGAAACACCGGCGCTGGTAGCGTTGACCATGCCGGCTACACCCACGTGGGAGAGACCGCCCAGCAGCAGCCAGGGCGGCGCCGAAGGGGCAAATCCTCCCCGGAACCTCTCAGGCAAAAGGACCTCGTGGGCAGGCACTGTGGAGCGCTGTGCGGGCGCGACAGAGGGGGAGGCCGATCCGTCGACCTCGCCCCGGGAGTGCCCCTGATGACCGTAGAGCAGTTCGCCACCCGTCACATCGGTCCCGGCCCCGACGATGAGCGCCGGATGTTGGAGGTCGTCGGGCACGGCTCGATCGACGAGCTGATGGACGCCGCGATCCCCGAGGTGATCCGCTGGCACGGCACCCTCGACCTGCCCACGCCGGCCACCGAGGCCGAGGCGCTCGCCGAGCTGCGCGCCCTGGCCGCGCGCAACACCGTGGCCGTGTCGATGATCGGGCTGGGCTACCACGGCACGCACACCCCGGCGGTGATCCGCCGCAACGTGCTGGAGGACCCGGCCTGGTACACCGCGTACACGCCGTACCAGCCGGAGATCAGCCAGGGCCGCCTCGAGGCGCTGCTGAACTTCCAGACCATGGTCACCGACCTGACCGGGCTGGCCACCGCGAACGCCTCCATGCTCGACGAGGGCACCGCCGCGGCGGAGGCGATGACCCTGGCCCGCCGGGCGTCGAAGAGCAAGAGCCGGGTGTACGTGGTCGACGCCGACGCGCTCCCGCAGACCATCGCGGTGATCACCAGCCGGGCCGAGCCGCTCGGCATCGACGTGCGGGTCCTCGACGTCGACGCCGACGAGCTGCCGGCGGAGTTCTTCGGCCTGCACCTGCAGTACCCGGGCGCCTCCGGCGCGGTACGCGACCACGCGGCGCTCATCGAGGCCGCGCACGCCGCCGGCGCCCTGGTCACCGTGGCGGCGGACCTGCTGGCGTTGACGCTGCTGCGCGCACCCGGGGAGATCGGCGCGGACATCGCCGCCGGCACCACCCAGCGCTTCGGCGTACCCATGGGCTTCGGTGGGCCGCACGCGGGCTACCTGGCGGTGCGCTCGGGCCTGGAGCGGATGCTGCCCGGCCGGCTGGTCGGGGTGTCCCGCGACGCCGACGGCAACCCCGCCTACCGGTTGGCGTTGCAGACCCGCGAGCAGCACATCCGGCGGGAGAAGGCCACCAGCAACATCTGCACCGCGCAGGTGCTCCTGGCCGTGATGGCCGGCATGTACGCCGTCTACCACGGCCCGGACGGGCTGCGCGACATCGCGGCGCGTACCCATCAGATGGCGGCGCGGCTCGCGGCCGGGCTGCGCGCCGGCGGCGTGCAGGTCGCCGACGTGGCGTTCTTCGACACCGTCACCGCGGTGGTGCCGGGTCGGGCGGCCGAGGTGGTCGCGGCGGCCGCCGAGCGGGGCGTGAACCTGCGGCTGGTCGACGCCGACCGGGTGGGTGTCTCCTGCGACGAGACGACCACCCGCGCCCACCTGGACGCGGTGTGGGCGGCGTTCGGGGTGCCGGCGTTCGACGGCGACGCCGACGCGACCCTGCCGGCCGACCTGGCCCGCACCAGCGACTTCCTGACCCACCCGGTGTTCCGCAGCCACCACTCGGAGACGGCGATGCTGCGCTACCTGCGGCGGCTGTCGGACTTCGACTACGCCCTGGACCGAGGCATGATCCCGCTCGGGTCGTGCACGATGAAGCTGAACGCCACCACCGAGATGGAGCCGATCAGCTGGGCGGAGTTCGCGCACATCCACCCGTTCGCGCCGGACGCGCAGACCGCCGGGTACCGGGAGCTGATCGGGCAGTTGGAGTCGTGGCTGGCCGAGGTGACCGGCTACCACGCGGTCAGCGTGCAGCCCAACGCCGGCTCCCAGGGTGAGCTGGCCGGGCTGCTGGCCATCCGGGCGTACCACAAGGACCGGGGCGAGGCGCACCGCGACGTGTGCCTGATCCCGTCGTCGGCGCACGGCACCAACGCCGCGTCGGCCGTGATGGCCGGCATGCGGGTCGTGGTGGTGGCCTGCGACGACGACGGCAACGTCGACCTGGTCGACCTGGACGCGAAGATCGAAAAGCACCGCGACGCCCTGGCCGCGATCATGGTGACGTACCCGTCGACCCACGGGGTGTACGAGACCGGCATCGCGTCGCTGTGCGCGAAGGTCCACGACGCCGGCGGGCAGGTGTACGTCGACGGGGCGAACCTCAACGCCCTCGTGGGCTTCGCCAAGCCGGGCAAGTTCGGCGCGGACGTGTCGCACCTGAACCTGCACAAGACGTTCTGCATCCCGCACGGCGGCGGCGGCCCCGGCGTGGGCCCGGTGGCGGTGCGCGCGCACCTGGCGCCGTTCCTGCCCGGCGACCCGCTCGGCGCGCACGTCGACGCCACGCCGGCGATCTCGGCGGCGAAGTACGGCTCGGCGGGCATCCTGCCGATCCCGTGGGCGTACCTGCGGATGATGGGCGCCGACGGGCTGACCCGCGCCACCGGGGTGGCGGTGCTGGCGGCCAACTACGTGGCGGCGCGGCTGCGCGGGCATTTCCCGGTGCTGTACGCCGGCAACAAGGGCCTGGTGGCGCACGAGTGCATCCTCGACCTGCGGCCGCTGACGAAGGCGACCGGAGTGAGCGTGGACGACGTGGCAAAGCGGCTGATCGACTACGGCTTCCACGCGCCGACGATGTCGTTCCCGGTGGCCGGGACGCTGATGGTGGAGCCGACCGAGAGCGAGGACCTGGCCGAGCTGGACCGGTTCTGCGACGCGATGATCGCCATCCGCGCGGAGATCGACAAGGTCGGGTCCGGGGAGTGGCCGGCGGGGGACAACCCGCTCGCCAACGCGCCGCACACCGCGGCGATGGTCTCCGGTGACGAGTGGCCGCACCCGTACCCGCGGTCGGTGGGTGCGTACCCGGGTGCGGTGGACCGGGCTGGGAAGTACTGGCCGCCGGTGCGGCGCATCGACGGCGCGTACGGCGACCGGAACCTGGTCTGCTCGTGCCCGTCGCCGGAGGCGTTCGAGGACTGACGTCGGCACGCCGGGGCGGGGTCGTCAGCCGCCCCGGCAGCCGCGCCGACCTGGGCGGTACGTCCCGGACCGGGGGACTAGCCTGGGTCGACGGCGGCAGTTCGGTGACGCTGAGTGGTCGGTCAGGCCACCAGGGCGTGGCGGGCGGGGCCGCGGTGCGGGGCGATGCTGCTGCCGTCGGGGAGCAGCTCGCCGGTGTCCTCGAAGATGATGACACCGTTGCAGAGCAGGCTCCAGCCCTGCTCAGGGAAGCAGGCGATGACCCGTGCGGCTTCCCGGTCGGTGGCTTCGGCGGAGGGGCAGGTGGGTTGGTGCTGGCACATCGGGTTCTCCGGACTGTGGGGGCACTGTGTCATGGTTCACATGACCAGTGACGCACAGTACCAAGCGAAAGTGTCCAACAACGAGCAGGCAACCACTCGGTTCATCGGAAATCCACTGAACGGATGAGGAAGATCGGACCGTACGGCGTGGAAACGCTCCCACAGGTGCTGGTAGATGCACCGTCGGCACCGGCCGGCTGTCGGGCCGGGCTGAGCGAACGCGCTCGGCTGCAGTGGCGCCGCGCCGACGGCGGTGACCCTGCCGCGCTCGCCGAGGACTTCCTCGCCGCGCACGGGCTGCCCCTGCACGACCTGACCCGTCCCGCTCCCGCCCACGGCGGCAGCGCGGCGTGCGGCGCCGCCGTCTACCTCTCCGCCACCGCCGGGGCGCTGCTGGCCGGCGTCACCCCCGGCGCACCCGACCCGGCGCCCGCCCTGCCGGACCTCGTGGTGGTCGTCTACGACCACGGCGACGCCCGCCGCACCCCGATCCCCGCGCCGCCGCGCGGCGACTGGTGGCTCGGCCCGTGGGCGGAGAGTTGGACCCCCGGGCAGCACGCCGCCGCCGTCGACGCGGTCCGCGCCGCCATCGGCCGCGGCGACGTCTACCAGACCAACCTCGTCGGACACGCCGCCGCCCGCTACACCGGCGACCCGCTACCCGCCCTCACCCGGCTGCGCGCGCTGCCCGGCGCCCGCTACGGCGGCGTCCTCACCGGCGACGGCTGGGCCATCGGCTGCGCCTCCCCGGAGACCCTCGTCGAGGTCACCGACGGGCGGCTGATCACCCGCCCGATCAAGGGCACCCGCCCGGCCACCGCCGCGGGCCGCGCCGAACTGCTCGCCTCCGCCAAGGAACGCGCCGAACACATCATGATCGTCGACCTGGAACGCAACGACCTGGCCCGCGTCGCGGCCACCGGCAGCGTCCGCGTCGACGAGCTGTTCGCCGTACGCCAGTGGTGCCAGCTGTGGCAGGCCGAGTCGACCGTCTCCGCCGCCGTCGCCGACGGCCTCGGCCTGGCCGACCTGCTGCGCGCGATCTGCCCCGGCGGCTCGGTCACCGGCGCGCCGAAGCTGGCCGCGCTCGCCCAGATCGACGCCCTGGAACCGGTGGGGCGCGGCGCCAGCATGGGCGCGCTGGGCTGGGTCGCCCCCGGCCGCGTCGACCTGGGCCTGACCATCCGCACCGCCGCCGCCGACGGCGAGAAGCTGCACACCTGGGCCGGCGGCGGCATCACCTGGGACAGCGACGCGCACGCCGAGGTCGCCGAGGCCGCCGCCAAGACCGCACCGGTACGCGCCGCCCTGGCCGGCCGGTGAGCGCCACGGCGCCACCGATACGCTTGCGCCCATGACCATGCGGCCCATCCGGATCATCGGCGATCCCGTGCTGCGCACCCCGTGCGAGCCGGTCACCACCTTCGACGCCGAGCTGCGCGCCCTGGTGGGCGACCTGATGGACACCCTGCTCGGCGCCCCCGGCCGCGCCGGCGTCGCCGCGCCGCAGATCGGCGTCAGCGCCCAGGTGTTCGTCTACGACGCCGACGGGCACCGGGGGCACCTGATCAACCCCGTCCTCGAGCTCTCCGACGAGCTGCAGGACGACGACGAGGGCTGCCTGTCCATCCCCGGGCTGTACTTCCCGACCGCCCGGGCGATGCACGCCACCGCACGCGGCGTCGACCAGCACGGCGAGCCGCTCACCATCGCCGGCAGCGGATTCCTCGCCCGCGCCCTGCAACACGAGACCGACCACCTGCTCGGCCGGCTCTACGTCGACACCCTGCGCGGCGACATCCGCCGCCGGGCGCTGCGCGAGATCCGCGCCGGCCGCTTCGACTCACCCAGCCGCCGCGGCTGACCCGCCCGCCTACCGGGCGGTCAGCGCGTACTCCCGGTGGTCCGCGACCGCGGTGAACCGCACCGCCGCCGCGCGCACAGCGCCGCCACCACGGCGGCGCCCAGGCCTCGACCCCGTACCCGGGGATGCGTCGTCACGCGCCCCAGCACGCCCCGGTCGTGCTCGGCGTAGACCGCCGTCACGCCACCCACTGGTCGTAGCCGAGCTTGCCGACCAACGCGAGCACCACCACCAGCAGCACCACCCGCACGAACCCCGACCCGCGGCGCAGCGCCATCCGCGCACCCAGCACCGCACCGGCGATGTTGCACACCGCCATCCCCGCGCCCAGCAGCCACCACACGTGCCCGGTCAACCCGAACACCACCAGCGCGCCCAGGTTGGTGCCGGCGTTGACCACCTTCGCCATCGCCGAGCCGTGCACGAAATCCGCCCCGATCAGGGCGGTGAACGCCAGCACCAGGAACGTGCCGGTGCCCGGGCCGATCAACCCGTCGTAGAGGGCGATGCCCACCCCGGCCACCGCGACCACCGCCGCCACCCGCGCCGGCGTGCGCCGCTGCGGCACCGCCACCACCCCGAGCTTGGGGCGCAGCAACACGAACACCGCCACCGACACCAGCACGACCAGCACCACCGGCCGGTACGCCGACGCCGGCACCGCGCCCGCCAACGCCGCGCCCAGCCCGGCGGTGAGCACCGCCAGCCCCGCCGACGGTCCCGCCACCCGCCAGTCGACCTTGGTACGCCGCGCGTACGTCGCCGCCGCCGTCGACGTACCGAAGATCGCGGCCAGCTTGTTCGTGCCCAACGCGGTGGCCACCGGCAGGCCGGGCGCGGCGACCAGCAGCGCCGGCAGCAGCAGCAACCCGCCACCGCCGACCACGGCGTCGACCCAACCGGCCATGGCGGCGGCGGTGAGCAGGGTGGTCAGCGATACGGGGTCCACGGCCGGCCATTCTCCCCACCCACCCCGTCGGACCCCCAACGCTGTGGCCAGCCTCACCCGGCGCGTCGCTCGCCCGACCCGTGGTCAGCGACCCCGCTGCCGGCGCAGCCACACCCCCAACGCACCCACCGCGACGAACACCAGCACCGAACACAGCAGCACCTTGATCACCCCGTCAGCCTGCCACGGCAACGTAGGGTGCAGAGGTGCGCCTGGCCACCTTCAACCTGCTGCACGGACGATCCCTCACCGACGGGCTCGTCGACCCCGATCGCCTCACCGCCGCCGTCACCGCCCTCGACGCCGACGTCCTCGCCCTGCAGGAGGTCGACCGTGACCAGAGCCGCAGCGGCCACCTCGACCTCACCGCCATCGCCGCGCGCGCCCTCGGCGCCCCGCACCACCGCTTCGCCGCCGCCGTCGTCGGCACCCCCGGCGAGAAGTTCCGCCCCCTGCGCCACGACGACGACGGCCACGGCGAACCCTGCTACGGCATCGGGCTGATCAGCCGATACCCGGTACGCAGCTGGCAGGTCACCCGCCTCAAGCCCGCGCCCGTGCGCTCCCCGGTCTACGTCCCCGGCAACGGCGGCGGCCTCATCCTGCTGCACGACGAACCCCGCGTCGTGCTCGCCGCCGTCCTGGACACCCCACACGGCCCGCTCACCGTCGCCGCCACCCACCTGTCCTTCGTCCCCGGCTGGAACGCCCGCCAACTACGCCAGACCGTCCGCGCCCTGCGCGCGCTACCGACGCCCCGCGTCCTGCTCGGCGACCTCAACCTGCCCGCCGGCGCGGCACGGCTCATCTCCGGCTGGCGACCCCTGGGCCGGCGCCCCACCTATCCCGCCGGGCAACCCCGCGTACAGCTCGACCACATCCTCGCCGACCGGCACGCCGTCACCCAGCTCCCGCCGGTCACCGCCGTCACCGCGCCCCTGTCGACGATCTCCGACCACCGCCCGCTCCTGGTCGATCTCGGCTGATTGCGGTCAGCGGCGGTGGGGGAGAGCACCCCTTACCGCTCCCAGGCGCAAGATTCCCTCAAGATCCTTGCGCCGACCATCCATGCCGATCATGCTGGCCGAAACCCGGTCAAGGTCAATCAGTCCTCGCCATGGAGGCCACATGAGACGGCCACGCACCATCCTCATCACACTGTCCGCACTGCTCGCCGCCAGCCTCACCACCATCGCCGCACCGGCGAACGCGCAGCAGGCGGCCGAACCCAACCAGGTCACCAACGTCACCGTCCGCCAGGCCGACGGGTACGCCACCCTCGCCTGGCAGCCCGTCGACGGCGCCACCGACTACCAGATCGAACGAACCCTCGTCGACGCCGCCGGCACCCCCACCGGCACCCCCACCATCGTCGGCGTCTGGCGCCCCAACCGACAGATCAACCAACAGTCGCCCACCTTCGCCGACGCCGGCTTCAACCCCGGCGACCGGTTCAGCTGGCGGGTACGCGCCCGAACCGGCACCACCGAACAGCCCTACTCCGCACCCGTGGTGGGCACCACCACGAGCCCGTGGGGCAACCCCGAAACGCCCGGCGAGCAACTGCGCACCCAGTGGGAGACCACCAGGGCCGCCCAGTACACCAGCGACACCGACGAGTACGCCTACACCGCCGCGATCGACCAGCTCAGCGACCGCGTACGCGTCGTGGAGATCGGCCGGACGGTGCTGAACCGGCCGATCAACATGTTCGTCATCGGCTACCCGACCCCGCCGGCCACCCCGGCAGCCGTCGCCGCCACCTCACCCGTCGCCATCAACTGCAACGTGCACGGCAACGAACCCGGCGACCGCGAAGCCTGCCTCATCATGGCCCGCCAGCTCGCCTTCAGCACCGACCAGCGGACCATCGACCTGCTCAGCCACACCACCGTCCTGATCGTCCCCACCATCAACGGCGACGGCCGCGCCGCCAACACCCGCGGCAACTCCACCGGCCAGGACCTCAACCGCGACTACTCGCTGATCCGCCAGCCGGAGACCGCCGCGTACGTCAGGATGATCCGCGAGTACCGGCCCATCGCCGGCTACGACGGCCACGAGTTCGGCAACTCCCGCGCCGGTGACCTGCCCATGCTGCCGCCACGGCACCAGAACGTCGCACAGTCGATCTTCGACGAGTCGCAGGACATGATCGAAGGCCACATGTACGGCAAGGGCGCCGTCGACGGCTGGTGGCCCTGCCCGTACGGCTGCGAGGGCGGCGGCAACGTCGGCCTCAGCGAGGAAACCATCCTCCGCAACACCCTCGGGCTCAAGAACGTCGTCAACTCGCTGCTTGAACTGCGCAGCTCCGGCGGACAGACCCGCCCCGACGAAGGCAACGCCGCCAACAACCGGCGCCGCAAGACCTTCTCCGCCCTGTGGACCTTCCAGCAGTTCCTCGACTACCACCGCGCCCACGTCGGCGACATCAACCAGGCCCGCGCCGAAGCCATCGAGTTCCAGGCCGCCAACACCGGCCGGCTGGTGTTCCGCGGCTCCCGGCCCATCCCCGCCCACCCGGCACCGCACCCCGGCGACAGCCCGCCGCCGATCGACGCACCGCCGGCCAACCTCATCCTCGACAACGCGCCCTGCGCCTACAAGCTCACCGAAGAGCAGTACCGCGGCGCCCGCACCGACGGACCCGGCGGCGCCGGCACCACCGTCGCCGACCGCATCGCCGCACACGGCTGGAAGGTCGTCAAGACCGGCGACGGCTACTACGTCCCGCTCAACCAGCCCGAACGCGGCCTGATCCCGCTGCTGCTCGACGGGCAGGGCGTGGAGAACCTCACCGACGGCGAACGGATCTACCCGACCCTCACCGGTCAGCGCACCGGCGCGCTCACCGTCACCGGGTTCACCTGCGCGGCCGGCGCCACCATCGCCGGACCGGTCACCGTCCGACCCGGCGCCGCGCTCGTCACCACCGGCACCACCATCACCGGACCCGTCAACGCCACCGGCGCTGCCGGCGTCATGCTCGCCGACAGCAAGGTCACCGGCCCGGTCCGCATCACCGGCACCACCGACGCGGTCTCCCTGATCGACGTCACCGTCGCCGGCCCGGTGGAGCTGTCCGCCAACCGCACCGGCACCGACACCCCGCTGCTCGTCGGCAACCGGGTCACCGGCCCGCTGGCCTGCGACGGCAACACCCCCGCACCGATCAACCTCAACATCCCCAACACCGTGACCGGCCCCCGCACCGGCCAGTGCGCCACCCTGTGACACCCACCCGGTGAACCGTGCCGGCAGGGCGGAGAACCACCGCCCTGCCGGCACCACCAGCCACACCCCAGGAGGCCGTCGTGTCGTACCCCCGCACCCGCACCCGGCTGCGCGCCGCCGCCCTCCTGGCCGCAGCCCTGCTGCTCACCACCACCGCCTGCACCGGCGACCCCGACCGGCCCGACACCACAGCAGTCGCCGCCCAGATCAGCGGGCCGCTCTGCGCCGCCCTGCCCACCGGCGACGAGCCCGGCAACCCCACCTACCTCGCCGGACAACCCGTCGACACGGCACTGCGGTGGATGCCCACCCTCACCACCTTCGAGGCGGCCCTACGCACCAGCGGACTCCTCGCCGACCTCGACCGCGACGGCGTCACCCTCCTCGCGCCCACCGACGACGCCTTCCTCGCCAAGTTCTCCGACGACACCTGGGACACCCTCATGACCCGGGACCACGACAAGCTCCGCACGCTGCTCAAAGCCCACCTCATCGCCGGCACCCACACCCTCGACGACCTCGCCGCCGCCGGCACCGCCACCACCCTCGACGGCGCCACCCTCACCGTCACCCGCACCGCCGCGAGCACCCGTTTCGGCGACAAGGCCGACGCCGTCTGCGCCGACTACCAGGCCGCCAACGCCCGCATCCACATCGTCAACACGGTGCTCGGGCCGCTGCCCACCACCGCCGACGGCACCGGACACCGCGCCCACTGACCACGGCCGCGAGCTGCTCGCAAAATCCCGCCGCCGCGCACCGTCCGAGGGCTATGGTGTGCGCCATGTTTCCTCCAGTGAAGATCATTTCCCCCCGGTTCGAGATACGTGAGTTCGGGCCGCAGGACGCCGCAGCCGTGGCGGCGTTCGTGGCGGCCGGAGATCGAACGGCACTGCCACCGGGCTCCCCGGACACACTCGCCGACGTCGACCGGTGGCTGGCGGAGACGCTGCCGCGGCGGCGATCGAGCGGCGACGGCTTACACCTGGCCATAGTCGAGCGGAGTACCGGCACGATCGTCGGCAGCATCGGACTGCGGGACACCGACTGGGCGACTGGCCGCACCGAGATCGGTTACGGAACACACACCAGCCAGCGAGGCCGTGGCTGTGCGACCGAAGCAGCCCGGGCCGTCGGACAGTGGGCGCTCACCGACGGCGGAATGCGCCGGGTCCAACTGCACTCCCGCCTCGACAACATGGCGTCCCTACGGGTGGCCGAGAAGGCCGGCTACCAGCGCGAGGGCACACTGCCCGTGGCCGAGAAGGACGGACGCGAGGCTCACGACCTGGCCATCTACTCGATGACCAGCACCGGGACAACGGCCCCGCAGCCGTGAACGCCTCGGTCAGCCACCGCCCGGGACGCCGAACAGGCCGGCCAGCGCCTGGTTGGTGCGGTTGGACCGGACCGCCTCGCGCTGCTGCCCGGCGGTCACCTCGATGTACGTCTGCGACGACGCCAACGACGCATGCCCCAACAGCCGCATGATCTCCGCCGCACTCGCCCCATCCTCGGCCAGCCGGGTGGCGAACGTGTGCCGCAGCGCGTGCAACCGAGCCCCCCGCGGCACCCGGTCACCGATGCCCGCCCGCCGGTAACAGGACTCCACCAGATACTGCAAGCCGCCCCGGCGCAGCGGCTCACCACGGCGATCCACCAGCAGCGGCGCGTCCGGCCGCACGCTGCGGGTGCCGAACCGACGCGACCGACTGTCCAGGTAGGAACCCAGCACCGCGTCCAGGTCCGGCTCGATCGGCACCACCCGGGGACGCCCACCCTTTCCGGCCACCTCGACCCGCCGCTCACCCGCCCGGCCGGCCAACGAGCCGACCCGCAGCGCCAGCAACTCCGACAGCCGCAGCCCGGCGCAGAGCGCCAACGCCAGCACCGCCACGTCCCGCTCCGGCCACGGGTCACGCTGCCGCCCGTCCTCCCGGGCCACCGAGGCGAGCAGCACCTCGGGGGTGTCCGCGCCCCGCAACGGCTTCGGCTGGGGGAGCGGCGCGCGAGGCCGGTCCACGGCCGGCATCGGGTTGCCCGCCACCACGCCCTCCGCCACCAGGAACGTGAAGAAACTGTTCCAGGTGGACCAGGCCCGGTGCACCGAAGCGGCAGCCCGCGGGGCGGCGAACCGGGCGAACGCCGCACGCATCACCCGGGGGGAGAGCCCGGTGATCGACAACTCGTCCAGGGGGAGGGGAGTGGTGGCGTCGTCGGTGACGATCAGGGCGGCCACCGCGTGCAGGTCGCGCCGGTATGCAGCCAGAGTGTGCGGGGAGGGCTTACGGGTGGCGCGAGCGGTCAGGAACTCCTCAATCAGTGCTTCAAGCGATTCGTCCTGTTTGTGCTGCATAAGGGATATTATGCAGCTTTTTCGCGTTGGCCGGCAAGGGGGAGAGGGGGAGCGCGATGACCGGACACCGGCGCTACGTCCTGACCGGAGCCCCGGGGGCGGGCAAGACCACGCTGCTCGAGGCGCTGCGGCGTCGGGGTCATCTGGTGGTGCGGGAGGCGGCCACGGACGTCATCGCAGCCCGGCAGGCGCAGGGGTACGCCGAGCCCTGGCGGGAACCGGGGTTCGTCGACGCCGTTGCCCGACTGCAGCACCGACGCCGGACCACGGCCGACGCGCGCGGGGCCGTGCAGATCCACGACCGGTCACCACTGTGCACGCTGGCGCTGGCCCGTCACCTGGGCCGGCCGGTCGGGCCCGACCTCGCCGCCGAGCTCGACCGGATCACCGGCCAGCAGACCTACCAGCGATCGGTGTTCCTGGTCGGCCCGCTGGGCTTCATCCGGCGTACGGCCGCACGCCGGATCGACTACGCCGAGGCGCTGGCCTTCGCCCGTCTGCACGAGCGGGTGTACGAGGCGTACGGGCACCGGCTGGTCGACGTGCCCGCCGGCCCGGTGAGCGAGCGCGTCGCGCTGATCGAGACGCACCTGTCCGCCCCTTCCGAGGGGATCGCCAAATCGCGCGACTTTACATAATGTACATTATCGAATCGGTACGAGCGCTGCGCGGACCGCTCCAGCCTGCGTCACCGCAGCGTGAGCGCGTGTCGGCTGCTCGGAATCCGGCCCCTGCGACGCTCACAACGGACGCGGGCACCCACCCTGTTCGCGCCGATGCGTGAACGGCGAGAGTGCCCCGCTCAACCTGCGAGGAGCTTCGTCATTCGCGGCGCCGCAAGACAGTCTGGAAGCTGTCGCATCAGGTCGCATGGATCCAGATCGATGGAGCCGATCGGCTCGTCCTGCGCGACCGGCAGGACCTGGGGCGATCCGCTCACACCATTCGTCGACACCTCTCCCCCGCGTTCACTCCCCGACGTCCCGCTGGCACACCTCAGCCGGCACCGTTCACCTCAGCTTGATCACGACTGCCGGCTGCCGTGTCTGAGCGACCTGGCTCGCTCCCACAGGGCTTTCTCGCAAGATCCCGAGTTCGGATAGCTACGCTGGTCCGCAGGCTGGAGGAGGTTGCGATCTTCATGGGTGACTGGCGGGGACCCGAACGGTCGGAGCAGGAGGACCCGCTCGGAGCCGGATGGGAGAGGTACCGGCCTGCGGTTTTCGGTGTGGCCTATCGGCTGCTGGGAAGTGTGGCCGATGCCGAGGATGTGGCCCAGGACGTGTGGCTGCGGGCGGCCGGAGCGGATCTGCGGGACATCGGTGACCTGCAGGCCTGGCTGGTGACCGTGGCCGCGCGGCGGTCGTACGACATCCTCAAGAGTGCCCGTTTCCGCCGGGAGACCTATGTCGGGCCGTGGCTGCCGGAGCCGCTGCTGACCGGGCCGGACGCGTCACAGCCCGTACTCGTCGACGAGTCCGTCAGTTCGGCGATGCTGCTGATCATGGAGGAGCTGAGTCCGCCGGAGCGGGTGGCGTTCGTCCTACACGACGTCTTCGGTCTTGAGTTCGGCCAGATCGCCGACGTGCTGGACGTCTCCGTGCCCAGTGCTCGGCAGCTCGCCTCGCGGGCACGACGGCGGGTGGCCAACGCGAAGCAGTCCACGCCGCAGGCGTCGAAGGCGGAGCGCGAACGCGTCCTCACGGCCTTCCGCGCCGCCTACGAGGCCGGGGACCTGGCCGGCCTGGTCAGGCTCCTGCACCCGGACGCCGTCTACGTCACCGACGGCGGCGACAAGGCCTTCGCGGCACGCAAGCTCATCCACGGCGGCGAGCGCGTCGCCGAGGTCATGGTGCGTACGGGACACCAGTGGCACCCGGACCGCATCGACTTCGCCGAGGTCGGCGGCGAGCTCGCCCTCGTGTCCTACCGGGGAGGCCGGGTCTACTCCGTCGACACGGTGCAGATCACCGACGGTTTGATCAGCGCGTACCGCAGGGTCCTCAATCCCGACAAACTCGCGCGCGTCTGAGCTGTCACACCCGGAGGGGCTACCTCGTCTCCCTGATGAGAACGCGAAACGGGCGACGAAGAACAGCGTGAGCAGGTGGGATCACTCCTGCAGATGGGATCCATCCGCCTGTAACCGCCATGAGCCCTGCCCGCGAGCGGGCCATGTGCTCGAGTCGCCCCCTCCCCAGTAAGGACCTCTATGCACGCCATCACTGTGCGGGGCCGCAACGCCGGTATCGCCGCTGGCCTCCTGGCTGTCGCCACGCTGACTGCGGCCACGGCCTGCTCGACCTCCGACCGGCCCGCCCACGCCGAGGGACCGGCCACGGCCGCAGCATCGGCATCGGTATCGGCGCGCCCCGCCGAATCCCTCAGGCCGCTGCTCCAGCAGGCCCTCCCGGATGTGACGGGTAAGACGTTCACCTCGGCGGTCGTCGAACTTCCGCCTAACGCGAGCGCGGCGCCGCACCGGCACGGCCAAGCGTTCGTCTACGCCTACGTCCTCGAAGGCGCCGTGCGCAGCAAGCTGGACGACAAGCCCGTGACCACCTATCACCAGGGCGAGAACTGGGTCGAGCAGCCGGGCACCGACCACGTCCTGACCGAGAACGTCAGCCAGACCCAGCCAGCAAAGCTCCTGGTCGTCTTCGTCTCCAACACCGGAGACAAGCTCAAGGTCGACGACCCGACGCCATAGCGCGGGGGCAGCACGCTGCCCGAACTCTGCGCCTACCAGAACACTCACCGCCACCAGGACGTGCCCGAGGGGCGCGGCCCGGGCCATACGAACGGATCACAGGAACCATGACCGAACGTCAGCGCGTCAACATCGGCGAGCAGCACCAGGCCGCCTACAAGGCGCTCATCGCCCTGTCGTCGAAGGTGGATGAGGCCGCCGCCGCAGCGGGGCTCGACCCGCTGCTGGTCGAGCTGCTGAGGATCCGCGCCTCGCAGATCAACGGCTGCGCGTTCTGCCTGCGCATGCACACCCGCGACGCCCTCAAGAAGGGCGAAAGCCCCGATCGGATCGCCGTGCTGCCCGCCTGGGAGGAGACCGATTACTTCTCTGAGACCGACAGGGCCGCTCTGCGCCTGACCGAGGCGATCACACTCGTTGCGCAGGGACACGTCAGCGACGAGGACTTCGATGCCGCCGCGGACGTACTCACCGCGGAGCAGATCTCGGCCGTCGCCTGGCTGGCGACCGTGATGAATGCATTCAACCGCGTCTCGATCACCAGTCGGTACCACGTCGGCAGCTGAGGGTACCGACGGCTGCCGAGTTGCGGGTCTTTCGGGGGTACTCCCCGGAAGACCCGCATGGGTCAGGTGGTGACGTAGGCGGCGAGGTGTTCGCCGGTGAGGGTGGAGCGGGCGGCGACCAGGTCGGCGGGTGTGCCCTCGAAGACGATCCGGCCGCCGTCGTGGCCGGCGCCGGGCCCGAGGTCGATGATCCAGTCGGCGTGCGCCATGACCGCCTGGTGGTGCTCGATGACGATGACGGACTTGCCGGCGTCGACGAGCCGGTCGAGCAGGCCGAGCAGGTGTTCGACGTCGGCGAGGTGCAGGCCGGTGGTGGGCTCGTCGAGGACGTAGACGCCGCCCTTGTCGAACATGTGGGTGGCCAGCTTGAGCCGCTGCCGCTCGCCGCCGGAGAGCGTGGTGAGCGGCTGGCCGAGGCTGAGGTAGCCGAGGCCGACGTCGGACAGGCGTCGCAGGATGGCGTGGGCCGCGGGGATGCGGGCGTCGCCGGCGCCGAAGAACTCCTCGGCCTCGATCACCGACATCGCGAGGACCTCGCTGATGTCGCGGCCGCCGAGGTGGTATTCGAGTACCGACGCCTGGAACCGCTTGCCCTCGCACTGCTCGCAGGTGGTGGCGACGCCGGCCATCATCGCCAGGTCGGTGTAGACGACCCCGGCGCCGTTGCAGGTGGGGCAGGCGCCCTCGGAGTTGGCGCTGAACAGTGCCGGTTTCACGCCGTTGGCCTTGGCGAACGCCTTGCGGATCGGGTCGAGCAGCCCGGTGTAGGTGGCGGGGTTGCTGCGGCGGGAGCCCTTGATCGGCGCCTGGTCGATCGCCACCACCCCGTCGCGCCGCGACACCGAGCCGTGGATCAGGGAGCTCTTGCCGGAGCCGGCGACTCCGGTGACGACGACCAGCACGCCGAGTGGGATGTCGACGTCGACGTCGCGCAGGTTGTGGGTGTTGGCGCCGCGTACCTCCAGTGTTCCGGAGGGTGTCCGTACCGACGGCTTGAGGGACGCGCGGTCGTCCAGGTGTCGCCCGGTGAGTGTGCCGCTGGCCCGCAGTCCTTCGACGGTGCCTTCGAACACGACCTCGCCGCCCTCGGTGCCGGCGCGCGGGCCGAGGTCGACGACGTGGTCGGCGATCGCGATGGCCTCCGGCTTGTGCTCGACGACCAGGACGGTGTTGCCCTTGTCGCGGAGGCGCAGCAGCAGGTTGTTCATCCGCTGGATGTCGTGCGGGTGCAGGCCGATCGTCGGCTCGTCGAAGACGTAGGTCACGTCGGTGAGCGCGGAGCCGAGGTGGCGGATCATCTTGGTGCGTTGGGCCTCGCCGCCGGAGAGCGTGCCCGACGGCCGGTCGAGGCTGAGGTAGCCCAGGCCGATCTCGACGAACGACTGCAGGGTGTGCTGGAGCGCGGTCAGTAGCGGTGCGACGGACGGTTCGCGCAGGTCGCGTACCCAGTCGGCGAGGTCGTTGATCTGCATGGCGCAGGCGTCGGCGATGTTGATCCCGTTGATCTTCGAGGATCGGGCGGCGTCGGTGAGGCGGGTGCCGTCGCACTCGGGGCACGTCGTGAAGGTCACGGCGCGTTCCACGAAGGCGCGGATGTGGGGTTGCAGCGCGTCGACGTCCTTGGACAGGAACGACTTCTGGATCTTCGGGATCAGCCCCTCGTACGTCAGGTTGATCCCGTCGACCTTGATCTTGGTGGGTTCCTTGTGGAGCAGGTCGTGCAGTTCCTTCTTGGTGAACTTGCGGATCGGCTTGTCCGGGTCGAAGAAGCCGCAGCCGTTGAAGATGCGGCCGAACCAGCCGTCGGTGCTGTAGCCGGGGATGGTGAGGGCGCCCTCGTTGAGGGACTTGCTGTCGTCGTACAGCGCGGACAGGTCGAAGTCGGTGACGGAGCCCCGGCCTTCGCAGCGCGGGCACATGCCGCCGGTGACGGTGAAGCTGCGACGTTCCTTCACGGTCTGTCCGGCGCGCTCGATGGTGACCGCGCCGGCTCCGCTGATCGAGGCGACGTTGAAGGAGAACGCCTGCGGTGAGCCGATGTGCGGCTTGCCGAGTCGGCTGAAGAGGATGCGCAGCATGGCGTTGGCGTCGGTGGCGGTGCCGACCGTGGAACGGGCGTCACCGCCCATCCGCTGCTGGTCGACGATGATCGCGGTGGTCAGCCCTTCGAGGACGTCGACCTCGGGTCGCGCCAGCGTCGGCATGAAGCCCTGCACGAAGGCGCTGTAGGTCTCGTTGATCATCCGCTGGGACTCCGCGGCGATGGTGCCGAACACCAGTGAGCTCTTGCCCGAGCCGGAGACGCCGGTGAACACCGTCAGTCGGCGCTTCGGGATCTCGACGCTGACGTCCTTGAGGTTGTTGACGCGCGCGCCGTGCACGCGGATCAGGTCGTGGCTGTCGGCGTCGTGCACGGGCGACGGGGTGTCCGTGGCCATGCTCATCGTGTCTCCATCTGTGGGGCGGGCCGCGGGGTCGGCCCGGGGGGTCAGCGCAGCTCCTGGATGCGGACCAGGTTGCCGGCGGGGTCGCGGAAGGCGCAGTCGCGGATGCCGTAGGGCTGCTCGATCGGCTCCTGGACGACTTCGGCGTCGCCGGACTGGATCTTCTCGAAGGTGGCGTCGAGGTCGCGGGTGGCCAGCAGGATCCACCCGTAGGTGCCCTTGGCCATCATCTCGCTGATCATGCGGCGTTCGTCCTCGGTGATCCCTGGGTCGACGGCCGGCGGCGCCAGCAGGATCGACGTGCCGGGCTGGTCCACCGGACCGACGGTGATCCACCGCATCTTGCCCTGCCCGACGTCACTGCGGACCTCGAAGCCGAGGACGTCGCGGTAGAAGGCCAGCGAGGCGTCCGGGTCGACGTGCGGGAGGGCGGTGGTGTGAATGGTGATGTCCATGGCGATCAGGCTAGGTGCGGCGCCGTGCGGGGCGCTTCTTGATTCCTGATCGGTCTGGTCACCTGTTTGACCACGCACGCCGGCATCCCGGCGGTCGCGCCGGTCGCGTCGCGGCGGTAGGCGCTGGGCGACACGCCGACCAACTCGGTGAAACGGGTGCTGAACGTGCCCAGCGACGAGCAGCCGACCGTGAAACAGACCTCGGTGACGCTCAGGTCGCCCCGGCGCAGCAGCGCCATGGCGCGCTCGATGCGCCGGGTCATCAGGTACGCGTACGGCGCCTCGCCGTAGGCCAGGCGGAACTGGCGACTGAGGTGCCCGGCCGACATGTGCACGCCACGGGCGAGCGCCTCGACGTCCAGGGGCTGCGCGTACTCCCGGTCGATGCGGTCACGGACCCGGCGCAACCGCGCCAGGTCGCTCAGACGCTGCGCCGGGTCGGGTCGGCTGGTCACATGCGCGATCGTACGTCGCGTCGCGGGTGGGCGGTCCCCCGAACCGCGGGCGGTGCGTCAGGTGTTGCCCTTCGTCGCCGTCTGCTCGGAGGGCTCGGTGCTCTCGTCGATCATGAACTGCGCGTACCAGTCGGGCCACCTGGGGTCGGCGTGCCCGATCTCCTCCTCGTAGTGACCGTGGGCAGCCGCCGCCCGGCGCAGTGCGGCGGCCAGGTCGGCTGTCGAGTCATAGGTCGCTGGCATACGAGCACTTCCCTCTCGTGAGGTGCGCTGGTCTGGTGTTCACCACAGCCGGCCCGGGAGTCGCGTGGTGACCTCCTGCAGATACCAGCCGTTGCCGTCGGGGTCGTTGAAGGAGGCGAAGGAGAAGTAGCTGGCCCGCTTCGGCGCGAGTCCCGGGGTGCGTTTCTGGCCGTTGGCGAGGGGCAGCCCGCCGCCGGCGACGTGGAAGACCTCGCTGACGTCGACGCCGTGGCCGATCAGCTCGGTCCGGGCCGCCTCGACGTCGTTCACGACCAGGTACAGGCCGTCCAGCGAGCCGGGGGCGGCCGAGGTGAGGCTGGGGCCGAGCATGATCGAGCAGTCGGACCGGGGCGGTGTCAACTGCACCACCCGGGCGTCGCCCTCGCCGATGTCGGCGTCCTCCCGCCACCCCAGTGAGGTGTAGAAGGCCTTGGCCCGTGACACGTCGGCGACGGGCAGCACGATGAACTCGAGCCTCATGTCCATGCTGTCGGCTTCTCTCCCCTGCGGTGGCGGCGGCGTGCCGGGCTCGTGTGGCCTCGGCTGATCCTGCGCCCATCCTCAACCAGTGCTCGCCCCAAAATCCCCAGAAACGGCGCAAACCTCGAAATCCGCCCGGACGGTGGCGCGGTGATCGAGCTGTCCTCAGGCGCCCTGACCCTGGTTCTGCATCAGGCCGCCGTCCATGAAGTACGTCGAGCCGGTCACGTAGTCGGCGTCGTCGCTGGCCAGGAAGACGGCGAGCTTCGCGATCTCCTGCGGTTCGGCGGCGCGCTTCCAGGGGATGCTCTGCACCTGCTCCTCGAGGTACTTCGGGTCGTCGATGGCCCGCTGGTTGAACGGGGTGAGCACCATGCCGGGGCCGATGTTGTTGACGTTCATGTGCATCGGGGCGACCTCCAGGGCGAGGCTCTTGGCGAACTCCAGCATGGCGCCCTTGCTGGTGTCGTAGTCCGCGCCGCCGGCCCGCGCGACCTCCTGGTGGATGGAGGTGATGTTGATGATCTTTCCGCGCCCACCCTGGTCGCGACGGTGCTGCACGAACCGCCGGGAGCAGAAGAACGTGCCGTAGACGTTGGTCCGGATGGCACGGTCCCAGGTCTCGGTGTCCAGGTCGGCGACCGGGATGCCGGAGGCGTCCACCCCGGCGTCGTTCATCAGGATGTCCAGCGTGCCGAACGCCGCCACCGCCTCGTCGAACATCGCCTCGACCTGGTGCTCGACGCTGATGTCACCCTGCACCACGACGGCCCGCCGGCCGGCCTCCTCGACCTTGGCCCTGGTGTGGTTGGCGCCGGCGTGGTCGTGCAGGTAGTGCACCACCACGTCGGCGCCCTCGCGGCCGAACTCGATGGCGGTGGCCTGCCCGATGCCCGAGTCCGAGCCGGTGATCAGGGCGGTTCGTCCTTCGAGGCGTCCAGTCATCAGCGTGCTCCCTCCGTCCGTCCCGTGCCGGCCGGCACGGGTTGTCGCGGCTGGCCCGCGGCGGCGCGCCGCTCGGCGGCCTCGGTGAGCCAGCCGGCGGCGTTGATCAGCCCGATGTGCGAGAAGGCCTGCGGGAAGTTGCCCAGGTGCTCCCCGGTGACCTGGTCGATCTGCTCGGCGTAGAGCCCCAGGTCGTTGACCCGGGCGGTGAGCTGGCGGAACAGCTGGTCGGCCCGGTCCACCTCGCCGGCCAGCGCCAGGCAGCTGACCAGCCAGAACGAGCAGATGACGAAGCCAGCCGGGTCGCCGTCCCAGCGGCGCAGCAGCCCGTCGTGGGACAGCTCGCGCTCGATGACGCTCATGGTGGAGCGCATCCGTGGGTCGTCGGCCGGCAGGAAGTCGACAAGCGGCATCATCAGGACCGAGGCGTCCAGGTGGTCGGAGTCGAACGCCCCGGTGAACGTGCCGAGCCGCTCGTGCCAGCCCCGGGTCAGGATGGCCTCGCGGATCTCGTCCCGGACGGCGGCCCAGCGGGCCACGTCGGCCCGGCAGCCGAGGCGGGAGCCGAAGCGGACGGCCCGATCCAGCGCCGTCCAGCACTGCAGCTTCGACGAGACGTAGTGCCGTTCGGCGTCGCGGGCCTCCCACATGCCGGCGTCCGGGCGCTCCCAGTGGCGCGCCGCCTGCTCCGCGAGGGCCCGCAGCAGGTGGTGCACGTCGGGCGCCATCGGGTCGAGGTAGTGACGCATCAGCCAGGCGGCGTCGAGGATCTCGCCGAGCACGTCGGACTGCCGCTGCTTCCAGGCGTCGTTGCCGACGAGGACCGGTCCGCTGTCGGCGTAGCCGGAGAGGTGGCCGAGTCGGTGCTCGGTGAGGTCACGCTCCCCCTGCACCCCGTACATGATCGGAACCTGTTCGTCGCCGATGTCCCCCATCGCGCGGGCGACCCAGGCGAACTGCCGGTTGGCCTCGTCGGGGCAGGCCGCCCGCCAGAGCGACTGGAGGGTGAAGCTGAAGTCGCGCACCCAGACGTAGCGGTAGTCGTAGTTGCGGTCCCCACCCAGCTGCTCCGGCAGCGAGGTGGTCGCGGCGGCGACGATCGCGCCGCTGGGTCGGTAGGTCATCCCCTGCAGGATGATGGCGCTGTGCCGCACCTCGTGGCGGTACAGGCCGCGGTACTGGTCCCGGTGCAGGTCGGCCCAGGAACGCCACCCCGCGACGGCGTTGGCCACCACCTGCTCGGCGTCGGGCAGCGCGGGTGGGTCGGAGTCGTAGGTCGGCGCGTGCCCGAGGGTGAAGCCGTAGGTGTCGCCGGCCCGCACGGTGAAGGTCGCGGTGGCGTCACCGCGCGCGCCCACCAGCGGGACGTCGCCGCGCAGGCTGAGCCGGCAGGCGCCGGCGGTCGCGTCGATGTGGCCGTCGTGTCCGGTCAGGTACGCGGTGACCCGCCCGTACTCGAACCTCGGCCGGTAGTCCAGCCGCACCGGCACCTCACCGGAGAGCCCCTCGATCACGCGGCTGAGCACCCGCGGTGAGCGCAGGCCGATCTCGTGGCCGCGCGCGCCGGGCTCCAGCGCGAGGGCGTCGGTCAGCGCGACGCTGCCGCCCCGGGTGGTGAAGACGGTACGCAGGACGAGAGCGTCGTCCAGATATGACCGTTTCGAGGTGAACTCGTCGTCGGGGTGGATCGACCAGTGCCCGGCGTCGTCGTCGAGCAGCCGTCCGAAGACGGACGGGCCGTCGAAGCGCAGCGGGCACCACCAGTTCACCGATCCGGCGCGGTCCACCAGGGCCGCGCTGCGACCGTCGGCCAGGAAACCGTGCTCACCGATGCGTCCGCTTTGCACGCGGGTGCCTACCCGGCCGGACGGGGTGGCATACCTCGGTCAGGTCCCGGGTCCCGGCCCCACGGGGTCCTGTCGCCGTTCTCACGCTGGCCCGTCCGGGGGGAATTGCGGGGCGCAGCGGGCGGTTCCCCGAACGGAAGATCAGGTCACAGGATCGGATGGAAGTGCCATGCACCAGCGATCGGACGCGGTAGTGCTGTTCGGCGTGACGGGCGACCTCGTCTCGAAGAAGCTGTTTCCCGCCCTCTACGAGCTGACCCGGCGCAACCGCCTCGACGTCCCGGTGATCGGGGTGGCCCGCTCGCCCTGGGACGACCAGCAACTGGTCACCACCGCCCGCAAGTCGGTGGCCGAGGCGAACGACGAGATCGACGACGAGACCTTCGACGCGCTCGCGGGCAACCTCTCGATGATCTCCGGCGACTACGCCGACCCCACCACCTACCAGCGGCTGGCCGAGCGCCTGCGGGGCGCCGAGCGTCCCGTCTTCTACCTGGCGATCCCGCCCGCGGTCTTCGGCTCCGTCATCGACGGCCTGGCGACGGTCGGCCTGGCCGCCCGCGGTCGGGTGATCGTGGAGAAGCCGTTCGGCCGGGACCTGCGCTCCTCGCACGAGCTGGACCGCACCCTGCGAGCGGCCTTCGACCCGGAGCGCATCTTCCGGATCGACCACTACCTGGGCAAGGAGTCCGTCGAGAGCCTCTACGCCTTCCGGTTCGCCAACCGGCTGTTCGAGCCGCTGTGGAACAGCGAGCACATCGACAACATCCAGATCACGCTCGCCGAGGCCTTCGGCACCCAGGGCCGCGCCGGCTTCTACGACACGGTGGGCGCCACCCGCGACGTCCTGCAGAACCACATGCTGCAGGTCGTGGCCCTGATCGCCATGGAACCGCCGGTCACCGGTGACGCCGAGGCGTTCCACGACGAGGAGGTCGCGGTGCTGCGGCACATCGAGCCGCTCTCGCCGGAGACGACCGTGCGGGGACAGTACGCCGGTTACCGCGACGAGCCCGGTGTCGCGCCGGGCTCGGAGACCGAGACGTTCGTCGCCACCCGGCTGAACGTCAACTCGAAGCGCTGGGCGGGGGTGCCCTTCTACCTGCGCACCGGCAAGTTCATGCCCGGGACGGCCACCGAGGTCGTCGTCGAGTTCAAGCAGCCGAGGCAGGCCCTCATCCGGGCCGAGGACGGCACGCGGACGGCGGCGAACCTGCTGCGCTTCCGGCTGGGGCGTGGAGACGGCATCACGATGTCGATCCAGGCGAAGACACCCGGGGTGGAGGTGGCGAGCCGTCCGGTGGACCTGTCGGTCGACTTCGGTGCGGCCCTCGGTCACCGTCAGGAGGCGTACGAGCGCCTGCTCGACGACGCGATGGACGGCCAGCAGTTGCGGTTCGCCCGCAAGGACACGATCCAGCAGGAGTGGCGCATCGTCGAGCCGATCCTGGACCTGCCCGGGCACATCCAGACGTACGACAAGGGCAGCTGGGGGCCGGCCGACGCGGTCGCGCTCGCCGGTGGCTGGCACCCCCCGGCCCTGCGGTAACGGACGGCCCGGCATCGGTGCCGGGAGCACCGCGACGCTGATCAGCGCCCGCGCGAACGCTGATCAGCTCTCGCGCGACGCGGCGGCGGGTTTCTCGTCGTATGGGCGACGGGAGCGACCGTTCGGCTCAGCACAGCGACCGTCCGGCGCTGATCGGGTTTGCCGCCGGTGGTGGGCGGGGGCATGAGGCGGGGAAGCTTTCCCGCAACATCGCCAGAGGGAGCACGCCATGCTTTCCGCGCTCGATCGTCACCACACCGTTGCGCCGCCGGGTTACAGCCGCTGGCTGATCCCGCCGGCGGCGCTGGCCATCCATCTGTGCATCGGTCAGGTCTACGCGACAAGCGTCTACAAGAACTCGTTGATCGCCCACTTCGACGCCAGTCAGACGGCGATCGGAGTGATCTTCAGCATCGCGATCGTGATGCTGGGGTTGTCGGCGGCGGTCGCCGGAACATGGGTGGAGGCGAACGGGCCGCGTAAGGCGATGTTCGTCTCGGCCTGCTTTTGGGCCGCGGGCTTCCTGGTGGGCTCGCTGGGCATCGCCACGAAGCAGTTGTGGCTGCTGTACCTGGGCTACGGGCTGCTGGGCGGCATCGGCCTGGGCATCGGGTACATCTCTCCCGTCTCCACGTTGATCAAGTGGTTCCCGGACCGGCCGGGCCTGGCCACCGGGTTGGCGATCATGGGATTCGGGGGCGGTGCGATGGTGGCCTCTCCCCTGTCGCGGCAGCTGCTGTCGTTCTACGACCCCGGCTACGACCCGGCCAACGCCGGATCGACGGCGTCGGGCAGCGCGCTGGTGTGGTTGTTCGTGACGCTCGGGCTGGGCTACTTCGTGATCATGATGTTCGGGGTGGTGAACGTGCGGGTGCCCGCCCCGGATTGGCGTCCGGCCGGGTTCGATCCCGCGACGGTGGCGTCGAAGCCGCTGGTCACCACGGCGAACGTGTCGGCGGCGAACGCGGTGCGGACCCGCTCGTTCTGGCTGCTGTGGGTGGTGCTGTTCTGCAACGTCACGGCGGGCATCGGCATCCTGGAGCAGGCCAGCCCGATGATCCAGGACTTCTTCCGGGACAACGGCACCTCGGCGGTGTCGGTGGCGGCGGCCGGCGGCTTCGTCGGCTTGCTCTCGCTGTTCAACATGGCCGGCCGGTTCGCGTGGTCGTCGACGTCGGACCTGATCGGGCGTAAGCCGATCTACCTGGTGTACCTGGGTGTGGGTATGGTGCTGTACGCGCTGCTGGCCCTGGTCGGGCAGACCGCGACGGCACTGTTCGTGCTGCTGGCGTGCGTGATCCTGTCGTTCTACGGCGGCGGATTCGCCACGGTGCCGGCGTACCTGCGGGACCTGTTCGGCACGTTCGAGGTGGGCGCGATCCACGGTCGGCTGCTGACCGCGTGGTCGGCGGCGGGGATCGTGGGTCCGCTGATCGTCAACGGGTTCCTCGACGCCGAGGGCAAACCCGGCACGTTGACGGCGGCGGCGTACCGGCCGGCGCTGTTCACCATGGTCGGGGTGCTGGCCGTGGGCTTCGTGGCGAACCTGCTGATCCGGCCGGTGCCGGAGCGGTTCCACGAGCCGGCCGGCGGCCGCAACGGCGATACGGGTACGGAGTCGGTGGCGGCGGAGAGGAGCGGCACGCGATGAGCGACGGCGGCGGGCAGCAGGCCCGGTTGTGGATCTCATGGTTGGTGGTGGCCGTGCTGCTCGGTTACGGGGTGGCGCAGACGGCGATCACGGCGGCGAAGCTGTTCACCAGCTGACAGGCTCGGAACAGGCAGCGCCCACCCTTCTCGCCCAGGGCGCACCCGACCGTCGCTGTCCTGCAACGCCGCAAGTCACCGGGGTCGGTTGGAACAAGAGGCTGCGTGCCGGTCGAGCTGCCCCAGATCTGGGGCAGCTCGACCGGCACCGCGGCGGCCAGGGCGGTGCCCGGTGTGCCCGTCCCGGTGGCGGGCGGGGTCAGAGGCCGCCGGAGACGCGCAGCACCGCGCCGGTGGTGTACGAGGCGTCCGGGCCCAGCAGCCACGCGATGGCGCCGGCGACCTCGTCGGGTTCGCCGGCGCGGCCCAGCGGGATGCGCCCGGCGGCGGTGTCGGCGCGGTCGGGTACGCCGGAGTCGGCGTGGATGTCGGTGCGCACGATGCCGGGGGCGACGGCGTTGACCCGGATGCCGCGCGGGGCGAGTTCCTTGGCCAGGCCGACGGTGAGGGTGTCGGTGGCGGCCTTCACGGCGGCGTAGTGGACGTACTCGCCGGGGCTGCCGAGGGTGGCCGCGGCGGAGGAGACGTTGACGATGGCGCCGCCGGCGCTCATCCGGCGGGCGGCCTGCTGGGCGCAGAGGACGTACCCGATGAGGTTGACGTCGACGACCCGGCGCAGGTCGTCGACGCGCAGCTCGGTGAAGGGGCCGATCGGGCTGGTGACGCCGGCGTTGTTGACCAGGCCGGTGAGCGGTCCGAGCTGGGCGGCGGCGTCGAACAGGGCGACCACCTGGTCGGGGTCGGTGGTGTCGGCGGGTACCGCGATGGCCTGACGGCCCGTTGCGTGCAGGTCGGCCAGGACGGCGTTCGCGGCGTCGTGGTCCCGCCGGTAGCACAGGGCGATGTGGTGTCCGGCGCGGGCGAGGCGGCGCGCGGTGGCCGCGCCGATGCCGCGGCCACCCCCGGTGATGACGGTGACGGGTGTCAAGGTGCCTCTCCCCTGCCCGGGTCGCCTGCGGCGACGCTGCGTTGCGGCCGCGCCGACGCTACCGTGACCGACGCGTGTCGATGTCGGAGGAGGAGGGTCACATGGAGCGGGCGCTGGTGCTCGGTGGTGGCGGGGTGACCGGGGTGGCCTGGGAGTTGGGGCTGCTGGCGGGGCTGGCGGAGCAGGGTGTGCCGGTGACCGACGCGGACCTGGTCGTCGGCACGTCGGCGGGCTCGGTGGTGGGCGCGCAGGTGTGCTCGGGGGTGCCGCTGGAGCAGCTGTACGAGGCGCAGTTGGCGCCGCCGTCGGGTGAGGTGCCGGCGCGGCTGGGGTTCGTGGCGGTGGCCCGGTTGGTGTGGGCGGGTGGGCGTTCCCGCGACCCGGTGCGGGCGCGCGCTCGGGTGGGGGCGATGGCGGTGGCGGCGCGTACCCCGTCGGAGGCGTCGCGGCGGGCGGTGATCGAGGCCCGATTGCCGGCGCGGGAGTGGCCGGCGCGGCGGCTGCTGGTGACGGCGGTCGAGGCGTCCTCCGGTGAGTTCGTGGTGTTCGACGCCGACAGCGGGGTGTCGCTGGTGGACGCGGTCGGTGCGAGCTGCGCGGTGCCCGGGGTGTGGCCGCCGGTGACCATCGGCGAGCGCCGCTACGTCGATGGTGGAATGCGCTCGGCGGTGAACGCGGACCTTGCGGCGGGCGCACGGCGGGTGCTGGTGGTGGCGCCGACGACGGCGGCGTTCGGGCCGATGCCACGGTTGGCGGCGCAGGTGGCGGCGTTGCGGGCGGGTGGGGCGACGGTGGTGGTGGTGTCGCCGGACGCGGCGGCGCGCGCGGCGATCGGCCGTAACGTGCTGGATCCGGCCCGGCGGGCCGGTGCGGCGCGGGCGGGGCGGGCGCAGGCCGCGGGGGTCGCCGACGAGGTGGCCGCGCTCTGGGACTGATCGCTTACGCTCACGGCTCGTCGGACGACGATAAACGGAGGTGCGCGGTGGCGGGTGTGGGCGTCGGGGACGTGGTGCGGGACTTCGAACTGCCGGATGAGACGGGCACGCCGCGGCGGCTGTCGGAGTTCCTGGCGACCGGGCCGGTGGTGCTGTTCTTCTACCCGGCGGCGATGACCCGCGGGTGCACGGCCGAGAGTTGTCACTTCCGCGACCTCGCGGCGGAGTTCGCGGCGGTGGGCGCGTCCCGGGTCGGCATCAGCCGCGATCCGGTGGCGAAGCAGGCGGAGTTCTCCCGGCTGCACGGGTTCGACTATCCGTTGCTGTCGGATCCGGACGGTGCGGTGGCGGACCGGTTCGGGGTGCGTCGGCGGCTGCCGCTGGGGCCGCTGAGCACGAAGCGGATGACGTTCGTGATCGGCCAGGACGGGCGGATCGTCGAGGTGATCCACAGTGAGGTCAGCATGAACGACCACGCCGACCGGGCGTTGCGGGCGTTGGGCGGCTGAGCGGGCCCGTACCCCGTTCGGTGGGTGTCGCAGCCGGCTGGTATCAATTCAGCAATCAAACAGGTGTACGGAAGAGGGTTGCGATGGATGCCGGCCAGGGTTTGTCCACTGACGAGGTGCAGAGCATCCGCGAGGCGTTGGCGGCGGGTCGCCGGCCCAGGGTGGTGTTCACCGCCTCGGCGGGGCAGATCGCCGGCCAGGTCGGTCAGGTGGTGGAGCTGACCGACCCGGAGGCGTCGGACGAGTTCGTGGTGGTGCGCTTCGGCCGCGACGAGTTGCCGTTCTCCCCCGCCGACCTGGCGGTCGCGCCCAAGGGCGCCGGTCGTCGGGTGACCGAGCCGAAGCCCGAGCCGGCACCGGAGCCGCCGGCGGCGGTGGAGCCGGAGTTCGTGTTGGACACGCCGCGGGTGCCGGCGCCGCGACGGGAGGAGCCGAAGGTGGAGCAGGTGGAGAAGGCGCCGGCGCGGCGGGCGGTGAAGGCGGCCAAGCCCAAGGGCCCGGCCGGGCTGACGGTGACGCTGGCGTACGCCGAGGGCGAGTGGACGGTCGCGGCGCAGCAGGGCAGCAAGGCGCTCGCGAAGCCGTACGTGGTGAAGCCCGCGGAGGCGCTGAGGATGGTGGCGCTGGTTGACGTTCCGGGGGTGCAGGAGGCCGTGGAGCAGATCCTGTCCTCCGAGCGTGCCGAGGCCGAGCAGCAGGCCGAGAAGCTGCGCGCGGAGCTGGCCGAGATCGAGGCGCGGCTGGCGGAGCTGCGCGACGCGCGCTGACCGGCGCGGCGGCACGTTGATCGACTCCGTTTGCATGAAGTCGGGGCGTCCCGGCGACCGGGACACCCCGACTTCATGGAGGTCGTGTCGATCAAGGCGGGCCGGGCGGGGGCGCCGGTCAGCGCGTCGCGGTGTGGTGGTCGAGCAGGCGGATGAGCAGGCGGGTCAGCTCGTCGCGTTCGGCGGTGGACAGTGGAGCGAGCAGGTTGCTCTGCACGCGGTCCAGGGTCTCCCCCATCCGGCGCAGCTGGGCGCGGCCGGGGGCGGTGAGGCTGACGACGTTGCGGCGGCGGTCGGCCGGGTCCGGGGCGCGCACGACGAACCCCCGGTCGGCCAGGTCGTTGAGGGCCTGCACGACGTCACTGCGGTCGATGCCGCAACGACGGCCCAGCTCGGCCTGGCTGGCCGGGCCGAGCTCGGCCAGGGCGGCGAGTAGCCGGTAGTGGTAGCCGCGCAGGTCGTGAGCGGCGAAGCCCTCGCCGATCAGGCGGGCGGCGTGGCTCGCAGTCTGGGTGAGCAGCCAGCTCGGGGTGGTACGCAGCCCGGCGGGTGACTGCGGGGCGCTGGACTCCATGGGGCGCAGCCTACCAGAAATCGTTGGCTCGACCCACGATCCATGTTACGTTGGCGTCGCCAACGTTGGCCAGGCCAACGTTATCCAGAGGAGGCGTCATGTCCACCGTTCCGAACCTCAACGGCCAGGTCATCGGCCGCGCCCACTACGCCACCCGGGCCCTGCTCGAACGCGCTGTCGCACCCCTCGGCGTCGACTTCCCGCAGGTGGCCGCGCTCAACGTCCTCGCCGACGGCGCCGTCGACCGCGCGCGGCTCGTACGCGGGATGACCAGCACCTTGAAGATCGACGACTCGGCGGCACACGCGGTGCTCGCCCGACTCGTCGCCGCCGACCTCGCGACCGCGAGCGACGCGGGGAACCAGGTGGCCGGCCCTGTGGCGGCTGGCGAACGGCCGCAGGTGCGGCTCACCGAGGCCGGTCGGGCGGTGCAGGGTCGCATCCGCGACGCCGTCGCCACCCTCACCGCTCGGCTGTACGCGGACATCCCCGCCGACGAAATGGGCACCGCGGCGCGCGTGCTGAACCTGGTCACCCAGCGCGCCGACGCCGAACTCGCATCCACCCCGGCGTAACGAGGCCGTGTCGGGTCGCGCGGAGACAGATCAACTCGGTTTCCATGATGTCGGGGTTACCCGGTGGCCGGGATACCCCGACATCAGGCAGATCGAGTTGGTCAAGAAGCCCGCCGGCCGGTGAGCGCGTCCGTGGGTCGACCGGTCAGAAGTAGTCGAGCAGGTGCGCCGGCCCGCCGGCGCCCAGCAGGTCCAGGGCGTCGACGCGGTCGCCGTGCAGCAGGCCGGCCTGGGCGACCGAGCGGGCGCTGGCGGCGCCGCTGTACAGCAGGGCGAAGCCACGCACGCTCAGCCGCAGGGCCGCCTCGCCGGTGATCCGGGTCAGCTCGGCCGCGCCGTCGGACACGGTCAGCCGCCAGGTGCCGGTGTTCCATTCGGCCAGCGGGTCGGTGAGGGTGAAGTCGACACTGCCGCGGGTGTGCGCGGGCCAGCCGCGCGCGCTCACCGCCCGGGCCACGTCGACGGGCCGGTGCATCCACAGGTCACGCTCGTGCTCGCGGACCGCCTCCAGCGGCAGGTGCACGCCCACCGCGTCGCCGTCGAGCGGGCACAGCCGCAGGGTCGGGGCGACGCTGGCCCAACTGCCCAGCACGCCGACGAGTTCCCGGGCCGCCTCGGCGGTGACGGCCAGGGCGTCGGGGACGGTGAGCACCGAGTCGGCGCCGTAGCCGCGCCCGCGTGTCCAGCTGGCGTAGCCGACCAGGTCACCGGCGGCTTCGACGAGGGTGAGCCCGTCCTCGGGCAGGCCCCCGTCGGCGGCGTAGAAGTCGAACAGCGAGCCTCGGCGGGTGAGCATGCCGTTGCGGTGTCGGGCGACGCGCTCGTAGAGGGCGGTGACGGCGGGCAGGTCGGCGGGCGTACCGGCGCGCACGGTCAACCGGGGGTCGGGCCGGTGGCGGGGCAGCGCCGCGGTGGCCAGGTCGACGGTACGCAGGACGCCGGCGGCCTCCCAGCCGCAGGCCCGGTAGGGGGCGCTGACGGTCGGATAGAGCGCGCTGACGGCCGCGCCGCGCTCGTGGGCGCCGCGTAGCAGGGCGGTGAGCAGGGCGCGGGCCACACCGCGGCCGCGTGCCTCGGGGGCGACGGCCACGCCCGCGACGTCGGCGGCGGGCACCGCTCGGCCCGACCACCACTGCTCGTGGTGCAGGTCGACGGCCTTGCCGACGAGCCGGCCGGTGTCGTCGAACGCGCCGTAGCGGGCCATGCCCGGCACCACGCGGTTGGCGTGCGGGGGTGGTTGCGGGTCGGAGCCGAAGGCGAGGCGGCCCAGATCCCACGCCGGGGTGAGGTCGTCGGCGGTGAGTTCACGCACGGTGGTGGGCATCGGCACACGATAGCGGGATGGATCTTCGCCGGCCGCCGAATAAGCGCGGGGTGCGGAGCCCTCCCGGGCCCCGCACCCCGCGCCGGTCAGTGCTGCGGGATGTTGGCCACGCCGATGCGCTTGCGGAACACCCAGTACGTCCAGCCCTGGTAGCCCAGCACGACCGGGGTGAAGATCACCGCCACCCAGGTCATGATCTTCAAGGTGTACGGGGTGGAGGCGGCGTTGGTGGCGGTCAGCGTGCCAGCCGCGTCCAGGGTCGACGGCAGCACGTTCGGGAACAGCGCGGCGAACAGGGTGGCCACCGCGAGACCGATCGCCACGGCGGTGCCGGTGAACGCCCAGCCCTCCCGGCGGGCCCGGGCGGCGGCGAGGCCACCGAGCAGCGCGAGCGCCGCAGCGACGGCGAGCACCACGGCGGCCGCGCTGGAGCGGATGGTCAGCGTCCAGGTCAGGAACGCCACCGCCAGCACGGCGGCGCCGACGCCGAGGCGCACCGCGAGGGCGCCGGCGCGTGCACGGATGTCGCCGGTGGTCTTCAGGGCCAGGAACACCGCGCCGTGGGTCGCGAACAGCGCGAGGGTGGTCGCGCCGCCGAGCAGGGCGTACGGGTTGAGCAGGTCGAGCAGGCCGCCGACGTACTCGTGGTCGCCGTCGAGCGGCACGCCGCGCAGGATGTTGGCGAACGCGACGCCCCACAGGATCGCCGGCACGACCGAGCCGACGATGATCGCCGTGTCCCAGCGGCGCTTCCAGGATTCCTCCGGGCGCTTGTGCCGGTATTCGAAGGCCACCCCGCGGATGATGAGCGCCAGCAGGATCAGCAGCAGCGGCAGGTAGAAGCCGGAGAAGAGGGTGGCGTACCACTCGGGGAAGGCGGCGAACATGGCGCCGCCGGCGGTGATCAGCCACACCTCGTTGCCGTCCCACACCGGGCCGATGGTGTTGATCAGGACGCGGCGCTCGCGGTCGTCGCGGCCGAGCACGGGCAGCAGCATGCCGACGCCGAAGTCGAAGCCCTCCAGGATGAAGTAGCCGGTGAACAGGACGGCGATGAGGAGAAACCAGATGGTGGTGAGGTCCACGGCAGGCTCCGGTGATCAGTAGGCGAAGGCGAGCGGACGCTCGGCGTCGTCGTGGGTGTCGTCGATGGGGTGCTCTTCGCTGACGTCGGGCACGCCGGCCTTGGCGTAGCGCAGCAGCAGCTTGACCTCGATCACGGCGAGGGTGGCGTAGATGAGCGTGAAGGCGGTGAACGAGGTGAGCACCTCGGCCAGCGAGACGCTGCGGGACACGCCGTTGCGGGTGAGCATCTCGCCGAAGACGATCCACGGCTGGCGGCCCATCTCGGTGAAGATCCAGCCGAAGGAGTTGGCCAGCAGTGGCAGCACCGGCATGGCCAGCCCGACGCGCAGCAGCCACTTGCTGGTGGGCGTGCGGCCCTTGCGCTGGCTCCAGAGCACCAGCAGGGCGATCGCGGCGGCGGCCATCCCGAAGGCGATCATGAAGCGGAAGCTCCAGTAGGTGACCGGGATGATCGGGGCGTAGTTGCCGGCGCCGTACTGGGTGGCGTACTGGGCCTGCAGGTCGTTGATGCCCTGCACGGTGCCGTGGGGGTCGCCGGTGCCGAGGAACGACAGCAGGTACGGGATCTTGATGGCGAACACCTCGCGGCTGCCGTCCAGGCTGCCGACGGTGAGCACGGAGAACGACGCCGGGCTCTCGGTGGTGTAGAGACCCTCGGCGGCGGCCATCTTCATCGGCTGCACGTCCGTCATGATCTTGCCCTGGATGTCGCCGGTGAACAGCACGGCGGCGGAGGCGACCAGGACGACCCAGGAGCCGAACTTCGTGGCGAAGCGGTAGGCGCCGGTGTCGGCCGAGTCGCGGTTGCGGATCACGTGCCACAGGCCGACGGCCACGATCAGCGACCCGGCGACCAGGAACGAGCCGGCCAGGGTGTGCGGGAAGGTGACCAGGGCGACCTTGTTGGTCAGCACGGCCGGGAAGTCGGTCAGCTCGGCGCGACCGGTGTCCGGGTTGATCCGGTAGCCGACCGGGTTCTGCATGAAGGAGTTCGCGGCGAGGATGAAGTAGGCGCTGAGGTTGGTGCCGATCGCGGCGGCCCAGATGCTGGCCAGGTGCGCCCGCTTGGGCAGCCGGTCCCAGCCGAAGATCCACAGGCCGATGAAGGTCGACTCGAGGAAGAACGCGACCAACGCCTCGATGGCCAGGGGCGCGCCGAAGATGTCCCCGACGAAGCGGGAGTAGTCGCTCCAGTTCATGCCGAACTGGAACTCCTGCACGATGCCGGTGACCACACCCATGGCAAAGTTGATCAGGAACAGCTTGCCGTAGAACTTGGTGAGCTTGAGGTAGCGCTCGTTGCCGGTGCGGTGCCACAGCGTCTGCAGGATGGCCACCAGCACGGACAGGCCGATGGTCAGCGGTACGAAGAGAAAGTGGTAGACGGTGGTGACACCGAACTGCCACCGGGCGACGTCCAACGCGTCCACCTGAAACCCCCAGCTGCTCATACTACGAGACGTAGTAAATACTACTGCTCGTCGTAGACGAATCGGCAGGGTCAGGTGGCCCGAATGCGCCCGGGACCAATGACCTTGATCACCCCGGCCGCCCGGCACGCCGACCGACCCCGCCGCAACCCGCCGACCCGCCCTCGCGACCCCGGTGGCGCGTGCGACGATGGCGCGCTGATGGACACCGCGCACTCCACCTGGCAACCGCCGCTGATCTGGCGCGGCGCTCAGCTGCTCGCCCGGGCCCTGGTCGGCCTGCTGGCCCGCCTCGAGGTCACCGGCGACGTCCCCGAGCACCTGCGCCGCGGCCCGCTGGTGCTGGCCGCCAACCACATCAGCCCGTTCGATCCGGTGGTCATGGCCGCGGCCTGCCAGACCCGCGGTGTCGCCCCCCGGATCATGGCCACCGCCGGCCTGTTCCGCGCCCCGGTGCTCGGCGCCGCCATGCGCCGCGCCGGGCACATCCGCGTCGACCGGGGCACCAACGCGGTGCACCGGGCCCTCGACGACGCCGCCACCGCCGTCGCAGGCGGCTCGGTGATCCTCATCTACCCCGAGGGTCGCATCGGCCTGGACCCCGGCATGTGGCCCGAACGCGGCAAGACCGGCGCCGCCCGCCTCGCCCTGGCCTGCGACGCCCCGGTCATCCCGGTCGCCCAGTGGGGCGCCCACGAGGTGCTGCCCTACCGGGCGCCCAGGGGAATGCTGCGCGGCGCCGCCCGCGCGCTGTGGCGCCGCCCGGTGATCCGGGTGCACTTCGGCCCGCCCGTCGACCTGGGCGAGGTGGCCGCCGCCACCCCCGGCGCGGCCCGACGGGCCACCGACCGGATCATCGACGCGCTCACCGACAACCTGGCCCCGCTGCGCCCCGACGAACCCGACCTGCCCCGGCACGTCGACCCGGGCCGCCCCGCCGACCTCAGTCGGGTGCACCGACGCCGGTCGGGCCGGCCCTCGGGCCAGCCCTGACCGGCCCGGCTCAGGCCGAAGCCTCCAGCAGCGGCAGCACCTGCTCCTCCTCGTACGCCAGGTGCGCGCGCACCTCGTCGGTGAGGCGGCCCACCTCGCGGCGCAGCACCTCCTGGCCGACGCTCGGGGCGCTCAGGACGGCGCGCAGCTCGTCGAGCAGCACCGCCATCGCCCGGTGCTCGGCCGCGAGCCGGTCGAACACCGCGCCCAGCTCCGGCCGCCCCTGCGCGAGCCAGGGGAAGAGCCGCTCGTCCTCGCCCCGGTGGTGGTTGCGCAACCCCTGGCACAGCGTCAGGCAGTTCACCCGCAGCTGCGCGCCCACCGCGCCGGCGCCCCGCTCGACCTCCTGCTGGATCAGCGCCAACTCCCGCCGGAACGCGTCGTGCACGCTGGTCAGCGCCGCACCCGGCGAGCCGGCCGACGGGGTGGGCGGCCCCGGCAGCGGTGTGACCGCCACCACGGGCAGCACCCGCCCGGACCGCCGCTGGTAGTCGGCCCAGCCCGGGTCCGCCTGCGCCGCCCGGGCGAAGACGGCGTCCCGTTCGCCCCCGGCGAGCACCTCGGCGCGGGCCCGGTAGGTGAAGACGCCGTCCTCCACGGTGACCAGCGGATCGGCGCGCAAATTACGCAGCCACTGCGGATCGCGGGGCGCCCCGCCGGCCGAGGCGATGACCAGGACCCGTTCGCCGCCGTCGGGCAAATAGCCCAGCGGCGTGGTGTGCGGATGCCCGCTGCGAGCCCCGGTGGTGGTCAGCAGGAGCAACCGCGCTCCTTCGAACCAACCACCGACCCGGCCGCCGTTGGCGCGGAACTCCTCGATGACCTGCTGATTGACGTTGTTCGACATGTGACTCCCGCAAGGGTGGATCCGCCGCGGCGGACCGAAGGTGAGGACAGGGGCGGGCCCGTCGGCCACACGGGGCGACGGCGCGCGCGAAGGAGCGCCCATGAGTCGCGGGTGCGACGAGAGGCAGCTCGCGGGTGCCCCGGAAAGGGGGGACCCGCTCGGCGGGTGGCGAAGCAGCGGCGGGCCCCGGGCCCGCCCCGGGCTCACGCGCTCGCCGGGTGCCCTGTCCGCTCGTGGCCCATGGCCGACCCGGCAGTCACGGCACCGAACCTAGTAGATCTCCCCGGACGGCGGCAACCGGCGCGGATTTGCCTTCGAGCGCGCTCGAACGATGAGACTCTGCCCGCAAGCGCCCACCACGAAAGCAGGAGCACATGAGCGAGCAGACGGTGCTGATCACCGGCACGTCCACCGGCATCGGGCTGGAGATCGCGCTGGGCTGCGCCCGCGCCGGCTGGCGCACCGTGGCCACCATGCGCGACCCCGGCCGCGCCGAGCGGCTGCGCGACGCCGCCGACAGCGCCGGCGTCGCCGACCTGATCGACGTACGCCGGCTCGACGTCACCCGACCCACGGCGGTGGACTCGTGCGTGGCGGAGGTGATGTCGGCGTACGGCCGGCTCGACGCGGTGGTCAACAACGCCGGCGCCGGGCACGTCGGCACCCTGGAGCAGGAGAGCGTCGACGAGGTGCGCGCCGTCATGGAGGTCAACTTCTTCGGCGTGCTGCACGTCAGCCACGCCGCCCTGCCGCACCTGCGCGCCAGCCGCGGCCGCCTGGTCACCGTCTCTAGCGTCGGCGGGGTCGTCGGGCAGCCGTTCAACGAGGCTTACTGCGCGGCCAAGTTCGCCGTCGAGGGGTTCATGGAATCCCTCGCCCCGCTCGCCGCGACCACCGGCGTACGGGTCACCGTCGTCGAGCCGGGCGCCGTGGCGAGCGAGTTCGTCTCCAACATCGACATCGACGCCGAGGCGGCCATCGCCGCCGCCGGGGTGTACGGGCCGGCCCTGCGGGCGTACCTGGCGCGTACCGGGCAGGCGTTCGCGGCCGCGCAGTCGTCGGCGGACGCCGCCGCGGTGGTGGTCGCCACCCTGGCCGACCCCGCCCCGCCGGTGCGGGTGCAGACCTCCGACGCCGCCCGGCAGTTCGTCGGGGTCAAGCTGGCCGACACCGACGGCGGCGCGGTCGCCCGCCTGACCGGCGGCTGGCTGGCCTGAGAACCGCCGCGCGGTACGACGGGGTCGCGGCGCGCGCCACTGCCGTGCGACGCTGGCTCGATGGTGCGAAGCCTCGCCAGGGGCCGTCGGGCCGCGCTCGCTTTCGCCGTGGCCGCGGTCGTGCTGACCGGCGGGTTCTTCGCCGTCCGTCAGTCCGAGGAGTTCGACCTGGCTGTCATCTCCTTCGACACCACCTTCGACCCACTGTTGCTGCTGGTGTACGTCGACCTGCACCCCGACTTCGAGCTCGTACGCGTCGACGCCGACGAGGCCAGCGACCGGGTGGTGCTGCACGTGACCGCGCGGCAGCCGATGCTCTGGACCGGCGGCGACTACGCCGAGCCGCTCACCCTGCACGTGACGCTCGACGAACCCCTTGGCGAGCGGCAGGTGCTCGACGGACACACCGGCGCTCCGGTGCCCCAGAGCTGATTGTCGCCGGCAGGTCACCGCCGCTGCACCGGCGGCAGGCATACTGCCTCGCGTGCCGACCCGACCCGGCTACCTCGACGCGCCCGCGCCGCTGGCCTTCGCCCACCGCGGCGGCGCCGCCGACGGTGACGAGAACACCACCGAGGCGTTCGCCCGGGCCATCGGGCTGGGCTACCGGTACGTGGAGACCGACGTGCACGCCACCGCCGACGGGGTGGCGGTGATCTTCCACGATCCGACGCTGCAACGGGTCACCGGCGAGGCGGGACGCATCGCCGACCTGCGCTGGGCCGACCTGGCCTCGGTGCGGGTCGGCGGCGCCGCCGTCGTACCCCGGCTCGACGAGGTGCTGGGCGCCTGGCCGCGGGTCCGCTTCAACATCGACGTCAAGGCCGACGGCGGCGTCGAGCCGACGGTGGCCACCGTGACCCGGGCCGGCGCCGCCGACCGGGTGCTGCTCGCCTCGTTCAGCGACGCCCGGCTGACCCGGCTGCGCGCACTCACCGAAGGACGCGTCGCCACCGGCCTGGGCATGCGCGGGGTCGCCCGGCTGCGGCTGGCCTCGCTGCACGGGCGCCCGCTGCGGCTGCCCCCGTCGGTGGTCGCCGCGCAGGTGCCTCCGCGCTACGGGCGGGTGCCCGTGGTGGATCGCCGGTTCCTCGACTACTGCCACCGCATCGGCCTGCAGGTGCACGTCTGGACGATCGACGAACCCGCCCAGATGCACGACTTACTGGATCGTGGTGTGGATGGCATCATGACCGATCACGTCGGCGTGCTGCGCGACGTCTACCGCAGCCGCGGCCACTGGGCCGCCTGAGCGTCGAAGGAACCACCGATGGCCGAGACCGTGACCCCCACGGTGGACGACACCCCGGCGAGCACCCGCCGTGAACGCACCGGCTGGTACGTCTACGACTGGGCCAACTCGGCGTTCCAGACCACCGTCATCACGGTCTTCCTCGGCCCGTTCCTCACCACCGTCGCCGAATTGGCCGCCGGCTGCGAACTCGGCGCGGACGACTGCGACGGGTACGTGCACCCGCTGGGCATCCGGGTCGCCGCCGGCTCCTACTACCCGTATCTGATCTCGCTGTCGGTGTTCCTCACCGTGTTCGTGCTGCCGGTGATCGGGGCGATCGCCGACCGGTCGGCGCACAAGAAGCGGCTGCTCGCCGGCGCCGCGTTCACCGGCGCCGGCGCCACCATCGCGATGGCCTTCGTGACCGGCGACCGCTACCTGCTCGGCGGGGCGCTGTTCCTGATCGCCAACATCTCCTTCGGCGCGGCTCTCGTGGTGTACAACTCGTTCCTGCCGCAGCTCGGCGGCCCCGACGAGCGCGACGGCATCTCCAGCCGCGGCTGGGCGCTGGGCTACCTCGGCGGCGGCCTGCTGCTGGCGCTGAACCTGGTCGCGGTCACCCTGCTCAGCGAGGACGACAACCCGCAGCGCACCCTGGACCTGGCCCGCTGGTCGATCGTGTCCGCCGGGGTGTGGTGGGCGGCGTTCACCCTGGTGCCGCTGCGCTGGCTGCGCGAGCGCCCCACCGCGGCGGCGCTGGCGGCTCGCGTCGGCGGCAACGTGCTCACCGACGGGTTCCGGCAGCTCGGCCGGACGCTGCGGGAGGTCAAGGCGTACCCGCTGACCCTGTTCTTCCTGCTCGCCTTCCTGGTCTACAACGACGGCATCCAGACCGTCATCACCCTGGCCAGCCAGTACGGCACCGAGGAACTGCGGCTGGAGCAGAGCACCCTGATCGTCACCATCCTGCTGGTGCAGTTCCTCGCCTTCGGCGGCGCGCTGAGCCTCGGCGCGCTGGCCCGGCGCGTCGGCGCCTGGAAGACGGTGCTGCTCAGTCTGGTGCTCTGGACCGGTGTGATCATCGCCGCGTTCCGGCTGCCCGCCGAGAAGCCGGTGCCGTTCATGATCCTCGGCGCGGGAATCGGTCTGGTCCTGGGCGGCAGCCAGGCGCTGAGCCGGTCGCTGTTCAGCCAGCTCATCCCCGCCGGCAAGGAGGGCGAGTACTACGGCTTCTACGAGATCAGCGACAAGGGCACGAGCTGGCTCGGGCCCCTCGCGTTCGGCCTGGTGTTCCAGCTCACCGCCTCCTACCGGGTGGGCCTGGTCTCACTGCTGATCTTCTTCGTGGTCGGTTTCCTGCTCCTGCTGGCCGTGCCGATCCGCCGGGCCATCGTCGCCGCCGGGAACACCCCGCCCCGAGTGCTCTGACCGCCCCGATCGGGCCGGGTCGATGGACTAGGCTGCCCCGACGTGACCGACGACGCCGCTGCCCTGACCTGCCTGGCCCGCCCGCTGCCCGGCCCGGACCACACCCGCGCCGGCTGCGCCGCCGCCCGGGGCGTGGACGGCCGACCGCTGCACGCGGCGGCGCTGAAGTTCTTCTGGGGTCCGATGGACTGCGGCAAGTCGACCATGGCGTTGCAGATGAACCACAACCACTCCCGGCAGGGCCGCCGCGGCCTGGTCACCACCCGCATCGACCGGTCGCTGGGCCCGAAGATCACCACCCGCATCGGCCTGGCCCACGAGGCGATCGAGGTCACCGACTCCCTCGACCTGCGCACCCTGGTCCGCGACACCTGGGCCGAGGGCGTCCGGGTGGACTACCTGATCTGCGACGAGGCGAGCTTCTACAGCGTCGCGCACGTCGAGCAGATGGCCGACCTGGTGGACAGCTACGACGTGGACGTGTACGCCTTCGGCCTGGCCACCGACTTCCGCTCCTGCCTGTTCCCCGCCGCGCAGCGACTCTTCGAACTGGCCGACGAGGTCGCCCGCATCCAGGTCGAGGTGCTGTGCTGGTGCGGTCGGGAGGGGCTGCTCAACGCCCGGGTGGTCGGCGGACGGGTGGTCCGCGAGGGCGCGCAGGTCGTCATCGGCGACACCATGGACAGCGCCGACGTGCGCTACCAGGTGCTGTGCCGGCGGCACTACCGCAGCGGCGACCTCGGCCCGGCGACCACCGACCGCTGAGCGCGCACCCGGAACCGGTCGGCCACGATCACCGCGACGGTCACCGCCGTCGCCAGCGCCGCGCACACCGCGACGGGCACCGCCAGGCCCACGCACACCGGCATCAGCGCCAGCAGCACCACCACCGCCACCAGCCGGCTGGTCGGCCGGGCCCGCCACAGCACCGCCTTGTACGCGCCGTGCCCGGCGAGGAACAGCGCCGGGCCGCCGAGGGTGAACAGCGCGGTGAGGGTGCCGGTCGGCGCGCCCGGCTCACGCAGCAACCGCTCGTCGGCCGCGGCGGTCACGATGATGCCGGCGACCATCACCGGGTGCAGGTAGTTGAACGCCACCCGGCTCAGTCCGCCGGTGCGCGTACCGGCCCGCGCGATCACCGCGGTCGCGGCCGGCGCCGAGCGGGCGAAGTACACCCACCACAGCGCCACCGACCCGGCGAAGGCCAGCACGAACGCCCCCGAGGTCTCCAGGTCCAGCCGCTGCGCGAGGGTGCTCCCGGTGACCAGGATCGACTCACCCAGGGCGATCAGGATGAACGCCTGGCACCGCTCGGCCAGGTGCCCGCCCTCCACCTCCCACTGCTCGGTGCGGCTGCGCCCCAACCGGGGCACCGGGTACCCGGTCGACAGGCCGATCAGCTCGAGCAGGATGGCCGCCCCCCACAGCGCCTCCCGTACGCCAGCGCCGGCCAACCCTCCGAGCACCATCAACGCCGACGTGCCGCCGAACCACAGCAGCGTCTTCTGGAACCCGCCGCTCAGCCACGGATGCCCCTGCACCGCCCACAACCCGAACGCGGTACGGCCCACCTGCACGGCCACGTAGACCAGGGCGAAGAGCAGGCCGGTCTCGCCGAACGCCTCCGGAATCGCGGCCGACAGCAGCAGACTGCCCAGCATCAGCGCGAGCAGCAGCGCCCGCACCGGCGCCTGGTCCGGTTGCAGCCAGTTGGTCACCCAGGCGGTGTAGACCCAGACGAACCACACCAGCGCCAGCAGCAGCCCCGTCCGCGCGGCACCGCGCCACGTCGGGTGCTCGATCAGGTAGTGCGACAGCTGGGTGACGGTGAAGATGTAGACCAGGTCGAAGAACAGTTCGGTGGACGTGGTCGGCTCCACCCCTTGGCGCTGGCGCAGCAGCCGACGGCGTACCGGCTCGTCGAGCGGTGGTTCAGAACGGGTCACCGCACACCCGCCAGTCGTCGCCTTCGCGCACCACCGGCAGCCGCCGTTCCTCGCTGACCCCGCCGTCGCGGGTCAACCGCACCGTCACGGTGCCGCGCGGGCGTCCACCCTCGGTGGCGACCGACACGTCGGTGATCTCGTAGTCACTGACCACCGGTGGGGTGCGTACCCAACTGGTGAAGCCGATCGGGCTCCAGCGGCCACGCGCGTCGGCGCAGAGCCGCTCGTACGCCCCGGCGGTGTCCCCGGCGGTCACCTCCCGCAGGAACCCGTCGGCGGTCTCCCGGACCGGGCCGGCGGCCCCGCGTACCGTCTGCAGGTTCCAGGCGCCCAACCCGGCCACCCCGACGCAGCACAGCGCCACCCCGAACCCGGCGAAGGCCAGCCCGGTGCGCATCGGGCGGCGCCGCCGGGCCGGTCGGCTCCACGACTGCCCGGCACCCACGCCTACCGACCGTAGAGAACAGCACCGGGCCGCAGCGCTACATGCCGAAAATCGGCCGGCCGCGTGGCCTGTTCCGAGCGGCCACGCATCGTCTACCGTCGGCGCACACCCCCGAGCATGTGCCAGGAGCCCGCCGATGACCCGCTTCGTGCAGCCGGTGACCCCGCCGGCCGACCCGTACGCCGATGACAGCCTGCTGCGATCCTGGCTGGAGCGTCACCTCGGCCCGGCGGGGCACGCCGCCGCCAAGGGCCGCCTCGCCGACCTCGCCGCCGACGTCACCGGCCCGCTGCGCGCCGCGCACGCCGACGCCGAAGCCCACCCGCCGGCACTGGTCCGCTACGACCCGTGGGGCGCCCGGGTGGACCGCATCCACACCTCCGCGGGCTGGCAGGCGCAGCGGGCCGCCGCCGCCCGGCACGCCGTGGTCGCGCTGCCCTACCTGCCCGAGGCCCGGGGCACCTGGGGCGCCGCCGCGCGGGTCGTGCAACACGCCCTGCTGCACCTGTACGGTCCCGAGTCGGCGGTGTTCTCCTGCCCGGTGGCGATGGCCGACGGCGCGGCGGCGCTGCTGAGCCTCCCCGAGGTCGACGCCGACGTACGGGACGCCTGGCTGCCCCGGCTGGTCTCGACCGACCCGGCCACCGCGATCACCAGCGGGCAGTGGATGACCGAGTCGCAGGGCGGCTCCGACCTGGGCCGCTCCACCACCATCGGCCGGCCCGCCGCCGACGGCTCATGGCGGCTGACCGGCGAGAAGTGGTTCTGCTCGGCCGCCGACGCGGCGATGGCGGTGGCGCTGGCCCGACCGGAGGGCGCCGGCCGGGGCAGCCGGGTGCTCACCCCGTTCCTGGTTCCCCGCTACGCCGCCGACTCGCCGCTGGCCGGCGGGGCCGCGCCGGACGCGCCCGCGCCGGGCATCACCGTGCACCGGCTCAAGGACAAGCTCGGCACCCGGGCGCTGCCCACCGCCGAGATCGCCCTGCGCGACGCGTACGCGCTGCCGCTGGGCGACCCGGCGGTGCCCGGCCTGGTCCGGGCCATGACCCTGGTGGTGGTGACCCGGGTGCACAACGCCGCCGCGGCGGCCGGCGGAATGCGCCGGGGCCTGGCCTACGCCCGGGCGTACGCCGACACGCGCCACGTCGCCGGCGGGCCGCTGTCGGCGTCCCCGCTGCACCGGGCCACCCTGGGCACCCTCGCCGTGGACGCGGCGGGCGCGTTCGCGCTGGCCGGGCACGCGTTCGCGCTGCTCGGCCGGGTGGAGGTCGGCGCCGACCCGGCCGCCGCCGCCGAGCTGCGCATCGTCGCCCCGCTGGCGAAGCTGGCCACCGGTCGGCTCGCCGTCGGCTCGGCCAGCGAGTACGTGGAGTGCTTCGGCGGCGCCGGCTACGTCGAGGACACCGGCGTGCCCCGGCTGCTGCGCGACGCGCAGGTGCTGCCGATCTGGGAGGGCACCACCAACGTGCTGGCCCTGGACGTGCTGCGCGCGCTGACCCGGGAGGACGCCGGGGCGCCGCTGCTGCAGCGGCTCACCGCCGCCGTGGACCTGGCCCGGCCGCTGTCGCCGGCGCTGGCCGACACCCTCGCCACGGTCACCGCCGAGCTGCGCGACACCGTCGCCGGGGTGAGCGCCGACCCGGGTGGCGCGGCCGTGCTGGCCGGTGCACGCGGCCTGGCGCTGCGCCTGGCGTACGCGCTGACCACCGCGCTGCTGGTGGAGCACGCCGCGTGGGGTGACGAGCAGGCCGAGCTGGCCGCCCGGCTGTGGGCGCGGCGGTGGCTGCGGCACGAGGAGATCGCCGAGGACGCCCACCACCACCTGGACCTGCTCTGCTGACGCCGCGCCGGCGTACCTGACAGGGGTTGGCAGGTACCGGCGGCAGACTGCGGGCATGACAGCAACCGCCGACCTCGCCATGGTCAACCTCGACAGCTCCGACCCTGCCGCGCACGCCGCCTTCTACCACGGGTTGCTCGGCTGGGAGATCACCCACAGCCAGGCCGAGTACGCGATGATCAGCGGCCCTGGCGCCTCCATCGGCTTCGGTCTGGTCGAGGGCTACCAGCCGCCGGCCTGGCCGGACCCGGCCGGGCAGAAGCGCTATCACCTGGATCTCTACGTCGACGACCTCGCGGTGGCGGAGAAGGAGTTCGTCGCCGCGGGCGCGTCGAAGCCGGAGTTCCAGCCGGGCGGCGAACGGTGGATGGTGCTCATCGACCCGATCGGGCAGCCGTTCTGCATCTGCCCCCGTCCGCAGGGCTGACCGGGGCGGTCGCGCGGTCGACCGAGGGGGCGACCGCGCGGTCCGACCGGGCGGGCGTCGCCACAGATCAGCGCAGCGGGCCGCGGGCCACCGCGGCCCGCATCGTCGCCGGGTCACCGGCCGGGACGTACTCCAGCCACCAGGTGGCTCCGGCGGAGGCCAACTCCCCGAGGTAGGCCCGCTCGGCGCGCTCGTCCGGGCGTCGCCGGCGGCCGCCGACCGCCACGTCGAACGGCGCGCCATCGGCGCGCGTCGCCGGCATGGCCGCCACCAGCGCCTGCACCTCGTCGGGGGTGAAGTCGGACCATTCCCCGGTGTCGGTGAGCTTGTACGGAACGATGCCGTCGGCGCGGGCCGCCCGGCGGCGTACCGCGCCGGCCTGCATGCTGCCGCCGACCCAGACCGGCACCCGGGGAGACTGCACCGGCGCGGGCCGCAGGGCCACACCGTCGGCGCGATAGTGCTCACCCCGGTGGGTGACCGGCTCCCCGCTGAGCAGCCCGGTCAGCAGGTCGAGGCCCTCGTCGAGCATGCCGGCGCACACCTTCAGCTCGACGGGTTCGCCGAACGCGGCCAGGCCCCGGTCGGCGGGATCACCGACGCCCACCGCGACGGTGGCCCGCCCGCCGCTGAGGTGGTCGAGGGTGAGCACCTCCCGGGCCAGCTTCGCCGGGCGGCGGCGCGGCAACGCGGTCACCGTGGTGCCCAGCCGCACCCGGCTGGTGCGCCCGGCGATCGCCGTCAGCACCAGCCACGGGTCGTAGGTCGGCGGGTCCTCGCCGGCGTGGTGGATCAGGTAGTCCTCCAGGAACACCCCGTCCCAGCCGGCCCGCTCGGCCAGCTCACCCACCTCGACCAGAGTGGACACCCCAAGATCGGGGCCACCACAGCAGATCTCCAGACCATGTCGCATCGACCGACCGTACGGCGCGGGTGTGACGCTCAGCCGCGACGGCGCGACCGGGCCGCCCACACCGCGTACGCCGGGTCGCGGTCGAGGTTGTGCCGGTCCCGGTCGTAGCGGCGGGTGGTACGTGGGTCGGCGTGCCCCATCGCGTCCTGCACGTCCTCCAACGGCACGCCTTCGGAGCGGGCGGTGGTGGCGAAGGCGTGTCGCAGCGAGTGCGGGGACAGCTTCGCCCAGGCCGGGATGCCCGCGGCCCGAGCCAGCCGGCGGACCAGCCGGAACACCGAGTGCCGGTCCAGTCGGGCCCCGGTGGCGGTGACCAGCAGCGGGCCGGTCAGCTCCGGCACCGGCATGCCGGTTGTGGCGGCCCGCTCGGCCAGGTACGCGTCCACCGCGTACGCGGTGCCCGGGGTGAGGGCGCGGCGGCGCGGCTTGCCGCCCTTGCCGACGAAACGCACGCTGCGGTGCCCCCGTTCGGTGCCCAGGTCGGTCAGGTCCAGCGAGATCAGCTCGCCGACGCGCAGGCCCAGGTCGGCCAGGAGCGCGATGGCGGCCCGGTTGCGGGCGGCGGTGGGGCCGGTGTCGGCGTCGGCCGCGGCGAGCAGCGCGTCCACCTCCTCCGGCGTGAGGCCGACGGTGGCGGAGTGGTCCCGGTCGATGCGGGGCCGGTCGGCGCCGGAGACCGGGTTCGCCGCCACCGCGCCGAGCTTGACCAGGAAGTCGTACCAGCTGGACAGGGCGGAGAGCCGCCGCGCCACGGTGGCCGGGGTCAGGGGCCGGCCGCTGCGCGCGGCGAGGGTCGACTCCAGCGTCCGGGCGTACTCGTTGACGTGCAGGAAGCTGGCCCGCAGCGGGTCCACCTCCCGCCCGGCGCACCAGGTCAGCCATCCGGCGACGTCGCGCCGGTACGCGTCGCGGGTGTGCTCGGACAGCCGCCGGTTGCGTAGCCACGCCTCGGTCACGTCCATCGGCCCGCCCGGTAGGGCGGGCATGGCGGACGGGCGGGCGAGCACCGGAGCGTCGGGAGACACCATGTGAAAAAGGTTCTCAGCTCCGGGTGGGTTCGCCGGGTAGGCGCGCCGGCACCCCCGGCCCGGCGCCGGCTACCGTCAGGCCGTGCGTGCCAGTCGACTGGTCTCCCTGCTGCTGCTCCTGCAGACCCGGGGGCGGATGACCGCGCCCGAGCTGGCGGCGGAGCTGGAGGTGTCGGTCCGGACGGTCTACCGCGACGTCGAGTCGCTGGGGGCCGCCGGGGTGCCGGTGTACGCCGAGCGCGGCCCGGCCGGCGGGTACCGCCTGGTGGAGGGCTACCGCACCCGGCTGACCGGACTGACCGCCGACGAGGCGGAGGCGCTGTTCCTGGCCGGCATGCCGGGTCCGGCCGCCGAGCTGGGCCTCGGGTCGGTGCTGACCACGGCCGAGTTGAAGCTGCGCGCCGCCCTTCCGGCGGATCTGGCCGACCGGGGTGGGCGGGTCCGGCAGCGCTTCCACCTGGACGCGCCGAGCTGGTTCCGCGAGCCGGAGCCGACGCCGCACCTGGCCGCCCTGGCCGGCGCGGTGTGGGAGGACCGCCGGGTCGTGGTGCGCTACCGCCGCTGGCAGGTGCCCCGGGAGGTGACCCGCACCCTGGACCCGCTCGGGCTGGTGCTCAAGGCCGGGCGCTGGTACCTGGTGGCCGCCGCGGACGGGCAGGAGCGCACCTACCGAGTCGGGGCGATCCTGGAGCTGACCGTGCTGCCCGGGCGGGCCGAGCGCCCGGCCGGGTTCGACCTGGCCCGCTGCTGGCAGGAGCACGCCGACCGCTACGAGCGCAGCGTCTACCGCGCCGAGGCCGAGGTACGGATGACCGTGGCGGCGTTGGCACTGACCTCGTACGTGTTCGCGCCGGCGATGAGCCGCGCGGCGCACGAGGCGGCCGGCACACCGGACGCAGACGGGTGGCTCACCACGACGGTGCCGATCGAGTCGCTGAAGCACGGTCACATCGAGCTGCTCAAGCTCGGCGCCGAGGTCGAGGTGCTCGCCCCGGCGGAGCTGCGGGAACGCTTCGTCGAGACCGCCCGCGCGCTCGCCGCGCTGTATCCCGACCCGTCGGGTGGGCCGGCCGCACCGGCCGACCCACCCGGGGAGTCGATCAGGCGTTGATCTCCTTGCGCCCGTTGCCGTTGGCGGTGATGGTCACCCGGCGCGGCTTGGCCCGCTCGGCGACCGGGATGCGCAGCGTCAGCACCCCGTTCTCGTAGCCGGCCTCGAGCTTGTCGGTGTCGAGGGTGTCACCCAGGAAAAGCTGCCGGGTGAAGGTGCCCATCGGGCGTTCCGCCGCGACGAGTTCGACGTTGTCGCCGGTGGGCCGGCGCCGTTCGGCCCGCACGGTGAGCACGTTGCGCTCGACGGTGCAGTCGATGGTGTCCGGGTCGACGCCGGGCAGGTCGAACGCGGCGTAGAAGTAGTCCCCGTCGCGGTACGCGTCCAGGTGCATCATCGCCGGACGGGCGGTGGTACCGAAGAACTGCTCGGCGAGCCGGTCGATCTCGCGGAACGGGTCGGTACGCATCAACATGGCCGTGCCTCCTCGGTTCTCCTGGCCGAAGGTGTCTTGTTGAGTCGGGGTGACTCAACTTCCTCTTCTGTATTTAGCGCGACCGGCGGCGGTCGTCAACTTCGGCGGAGCAGTTTTTCGAACCAGTGATCGGCGTACGGGCCGGTGGAGTAGGCCGGGATCTCGACGTAGCCGTGCCGGGCGTACAGGGCGCGGGCCTCGACCAGGTCGTGGCGGGTGTCCAGCCTGATCCGGTCCGCCCCGGCGGCCCGGGCGTGCTCCTCGACCGCCGACAGCAGCGCCGCCCCGCCTCCGGTGCCGCGGTGCGCGCGGCGGACGTACACGCGGGTGAGCTCCGCCCAGTCGGGCTTCCACCGCAGCCCGGCGCAGCCGGCCGGCTCGCCGCCGTGGGAGGCGAGCAGGAGCAGGCCGCTCGGGGACATCAGGTCGTCGCTGGGCATCTCGGCGAGCGCCTCGTCGACCTCGCCGGGCAGCGCCGGGCGGCGGTGGTAGCGGACCACCATCTCGGTCATGTACTCGCGCAGCAGGGTGGCCGCGTCCGGGTGGTCGGGGGGCGCGACGGTCATCGCCCAGTCGGCTCGCACGGTGGTGGTCACGCCTTGATCATCACTCGCCGGTCAACGGGGTTTCGGCCCCGTCGTGCTATCGCGTGCGGTTCGGCAGCAGGGCGATCAGCACGACCGCGACGGCGGCGTGCATCGCGCCGAGTGCCAGCTTGGCGCCGGTGCTCGCCTCGACGCCGGCCAGCGGGAGGAGGGAGAGCAGCGCCACCAGGGCGGCCAGGACGGTCCAGATGAGCGTGCCCCGCCGGGTGACGCGCTCCAGCACGGCCAGCGCGGCCCAGCCGACCAGGGTCGAGGCCAGCGAGATCGTGATGACCGGGCCGAGCCCGATGACCATCGCCGGTTGGCCCGGGCTCTCGACGGTGTAGTCCACTCCGGCCGCCCGGCCGACGGTCCAGAGGACCACGCAGGCCAGCACGGCGGCGGCCACGCCCAGCGCGCGCCGGCGCAGCGTTGAGGTGGTGACGGCGGGTTCGACGGTCGCGCTCATGGGAGGCCTCCTCGATCGGCGGATACGAGTGAGACCGTAGCAGATAGTTCCGTCCGGGACTATCTTTATCTGAACTAGCAGGCGGCGCGTCCCCCCGGAGCGTGCGCTGCCGTGGTGGCCAGCCGGCCGCCGACCAGTGTGGCGAGCGCGCGCAGCAACGCCTCCCGGTCCTGCTCCGGCAGGCTGGCGAGCACCTCGTCCTGGATCCCCCGCACGACCTCACGGGCCCGCTCCAGGACCCGCTCCCCCTCCGGCGTCACCGCCACCAGCCGGGCCCGCCGGTCGGTCGGCGAGGGCCGGCGCTGGGCCAGGCCGGCCTGCTCCAGTTGGTCGAGCGTGACCACCATGGTCGTCTTGTCCACCCCGCACCGCTCGCCGATCTCGCGCTGGGTCAGGTTCCCGGCCCGGGCCTGCGCCAGCACGTAGTGGGCCCGGGGTGAGATGCCCAGCTCGGCCAGGCCGGCGGCGTGCTCGGCCTGCAGCGCGTGACTCGCCCAGGAGAGCAGGAACATCAGGTCCGGCGGACCGCCGGCGGGCGAGCACGAGGTCATGCACCGAGGCTAACAAGATGGTCCGCGACCAAATCGTTCGCGGTTTAAACAATCAGCAACGCTGATAGATCCCGCGCTCCCGCGTCAGCAGTAGCTCGTCGATGAGGTAGCGGCGCAGTGTCACGTGGTCCGATCCGCCGGCGGCGCACCACGGCTTCAGTGCCTCGTCCACCGCTCGCTCCGGATAGTGGACCCCGGGCTCGAACGACCGGTCGGCGATGTGGGCGAGCAGGACCCGCCGCCGGCTCGGCTGCGCGGGCAGACCCACCAGCACCCCGCCGCGCAGGAAGGTGCGCAGCACCTTGTCCCCGCCCGGCTCGGTGTCGTCGGCCGGACGGCGCTCGCGTGCCGCGGCGCGCAGTGCCGCCTCGTCGACCGCGAGCGCGCCGTCGGAGCCGGTGACCAGACCCGCGTCGGTGAGCCGGCGCACGCCGGTGTGCACGACGCGCGTCGGCAGGCCGGTGCGCTCGGCGACCCGGGCGGCGCTGTCCGCGCCCAGCACGATCACCGCGAAGATCCGTCGCCGTCCGTCGTCGGCCAGGGCCCCGGCCAGAGCATCAGCTGCCACGCCGGTCACCCTGCCAGGGGGGTACGGGCGGCGCGAGGCGTTTTCCGGCGTGGGTGGTCAGCCGCTCGGCTGCTCGGTGACGAGCAGCACCCGGCGCAGCAGGTCGGACAGCAGTCGCCGCTCCGTCGGGCTGAGCGCGTCGAGCAGGCGGTGCTCCTCCGCGGCGCAGACGTCCATCGCGCCGTGCCAGGCGGCCCGTCCGGCGTCGGTCAGCTCGACGTCCACCCGTCGCCGGTCGACGGTGGACGGAATCCGGCGCACGAAGCCCCGGGCGATCAGGCCATCGACCCGGGCGGTGATCGAGGCGGGCGCCACCGCGAGGTCGGCGGCGAGTTCCGAGGGCGCGGCCCGGCCCCGTCGGCCGGCCAGCGCGTGCAGCGTGTCGTACTCGTGAGGCGGCAGGTCGAAGTCGGCCAGCACCCGCTCCTTGACCGTGCGCAGGTGCCGGGTCAGCACGATCATCCGGGTGACCGCGCCCTCCACGTCCGTGTCCAGGTCGGGCAGCACCGGCAGCCAGCGCGCGACGTGCCGATCGACGGAGTCCTCAACGGTGGTCACGGTCAGCAGCTTACCTCAGCACCGAAATATTCGTTGCCAAAAAATTCGGTGTCGAAGTAAATTGCCGGGGTGACACACCCGCTGCGTACCCGCACCTTCCGGCTGCTCTTCCTGGGCCGCACCGTCTCCGCCATCGGCGACGCCGTGGTGCCCGCCGCGCTGACCCTCGCCGTGCTGCGCGCCACCGGCTCCACCGCCGCGCTGGCCGTCGTCCTCGCCGCGGCGATGGTCCCCCGGCTGCTTCTCCTTCCGCTGGGCGGCGTCGTCGCCGACCGGTTCGACTCCCGGCGCGTCGCCCTGCTCGCCGACGTGGTGCGCTGCGCGACCCAGCTCACGGTCGGCGTCGAACTGCTCGGCGGTGACCCGTCGCTGACCACCATCGTGCTGGCCTCAGCGCTCGGCGGCACGGCGTCGGCGTTCGCCATCCCGACCGCGTCCCCACTGGTCGCCGGCACCGTCGACCCGGCCGCCCGCCAACGCGCCAACGCCCTGCTGGGCATCACCGCCAACACCAGCCGGCTCGCCGGCCCGGCACTGGCCGGCGCGCTCATCTGGGCCGCCGGCCCCGGCTGGGCGTTCATCCTCGACGGCACGTCGTTCGCCATCAGCGCCGTGCTGCTCGCGGTCCTGCGGGTCCGGCACGTGCCGGTGCCCCGCCGCCCGATCCTGGCCGACCTGCGGCACGGCTGGCACGAGGTCCGCGCCCGCGACTGGTACTGGACCAGCCTGATCGGGCACGGCGTGTGGAACGGCGCCGCCGCCGTGCTGATGACCCTCGGGCCGGCCATCGCCCTCAACCGCCTCGGCGGCGAGACGACCTGGGTGCTGCTGCTGCAGGCCGGCGCGGTCGGCATGCTCACCGGATCGCTGCTGGCCGGGCGGGTGCGGCTACGCCGCCCGGTGCTGCTGGCCAACCTCGGCCTTGCCAGCTACGCCGCGCCCCTGCTCCTGCTCGCCGCGGCGGCGCCCGCCCCGGCGGTCATCGCCGCCTACGCGGTCGCCCTGACCGCCCTGGGCTACCTCAACCCGGTCTGGGAAACCGTGGTGCAGCACCACATCCCGCCGGAGGTCCTCGCCCGGGTCACCTCGTACGACTGGCTGGTCTCGCTGGGCGCGATGCCGCTCGGCTACGCCCTGGCGCCGCTGGCTGCCGACGCGGTCGGCGCGTCCGCACCCCTCGCCGTGGCCGGCGTTTTGGTGCTGGCGGCGTGCGCCGGCACCGCCCTCGTGCCCGGCGTACGGCGACTCACCTGGCTGGCGGACCCGGCGCCGCGCCCGGCCGCGCCCGCCGGCGCACCCTCAGCGGCCTAGAGCCGGTGGCCGGTGGTGGCGTCCACGTGCCCCGGCACCGGATCGTGCCGGTCACCGACGCTGAGCGTGCCGGCCGGTTCGAACATCAGGATCGACGCGCCCTCGGGCGCGAACGGCCGGTGCTGCACACCCCGGGGCACGACGAACACCGCGCCCCGGGGTAGCACCACCTCCCGCTCACCGCCGTCCGCGCCTTCGCGCAGGGCGATGCGCAGTTCCCCGTCGAGCACCAGGAAGAACTCGTCGGTGTGATCGTGGGCGTGCCAGACGTGCTCGCCGGCCACCTTCGCGATCCGCACGTCGTAGTCGTTGACCCGGGTGACGATCCGTGGGCTCCACAACTGGTCGAACCCGGCCAGCGCCCGCGACAGGTCGATCGGTTCAGCACTCATCGCGCCATCCTGCCGGGTGAGCGCAACCCGATCGCGGGGTTGGTCAGCCGACGGGCAGGTCGCGTGCCCGCTGCTGCACACCCGCCCGGCCGTACGGGTAGTCACCGACCAGCGGTGCGCTCGCCTCGTCCAGCACCCGGGTCTGCTCCGCATCCAGGACCAGATCCGCAGCGGTCAGGTTGTCGTCGAGCTGCGCCGTGGTCCGCGCCCCGAGGATCACCGAGGTGACCGCCGGTCGGGCCGCCAGCCAGGCGAGCGCCACGGCCGACATCGACGCGCCGCATTCCCCGGCGACCTGGCCCACCGCGTCGAGCACCCGCCAGGTGCGGTCCTGGGCGTTGCGGCCCGCGTACGCCTCGACGCCGCGCTGCGGGTTCTCGCCGAGCCGGGTCGCACCGGTGGGCGTGCTGTCCCGCTGGTACTTGCCGGTCAGCCAGCCGCCACCCAGCGGTGACCACGGCAGGATGCCGATGCCCTCGTTCTCGCAGACCGGCACCACCTCGAACTCGATCTCCCGGGCCAGCAGGTTGTACTGCGGCTGCACGGTCACGATCGGGGTGAGGTTGAGGTGCTGGGTGAGCAGGGCGGCCTTCTGCAGTTGCCAACCGGTGAAGTTGCTGACCCCCGCATAGCGGATCTTGCCCGCCCGGACCGCGTCGTCGAAGAACCGCAGCGTCTCCGGCAGCGGGGTCAGCGGGTCCCAGGCGTGCGCCTGGTAGAGGTCCACCGCCTCGATCCCGAGCCGCTTGAGGCTGGCGTCCAGGGCTCGGGTGAGGTGTACCCGGGACAGGCCGGCGTCGTTCGCCCCCGGACCCATCGGGAACCTGCCCTTGGTGGCGATGACGAGCCGGTCACGCAGGCCGGGCCGCGCTCGCAGCCAGCGGCCGACGATCTCCTCGGAGACGCCGGCGGAGTAGACGTCGGCGGTGTCGATGAAGGTGCCGCCGGCCTCCACGAACCGGTCCAGCTGGGCGAAGCTGCCCGCCTCGTCGGTCTCCGCGCCGAAGGTCATCGTGCCCAGACAAAGGGTCGACACCACCGTGCCGGTGGCGCCCAGAGTGCGATAACGCATGTCGTCCTTCCGATCGAGTGACTATGCTGATCTTCGCACCCGATCAGGCGACGCCGGAGGTATGGGCCGCGCCGGGCCACCACCCTCGCGGTGGCGCTCAGGAGAGGCGCTCGACCGTCACGGGTAGCAGACCGTGGCCGCGACCCGCGTCGAGCAGCTGGCGCAGCAACCAGCGCAGGGCATCGGCGCCGGGTCGTTCGGAGTGGACGTCGATGCACCAGGCGATGCCGGGGCCCAGCCGTCGCAGGTCCCAGCGGAAGTTCGTGTCGTCGACCCGCAGCCGTCCCGTGCCGACCACACCGGGTCGCACACCGTCGGGGCCCGGGGTGCCGTCCAGCCGCAGCAGCGCACTCAGGCGCGCGATCTGGTGGGCGTCCGGCGCGCCGGCGAAGAGGACCCGGTGCACGTCGGGACCGGTGCCCAGCCGCAGCGGCGCGGCGGAGTGCAGTGGGGAGTCGTCGCGGAACCGGCCGCGCAACGCCTCCTCGTCGGGCAGGTCTCCCCCGCCGAGCCTGCGGTACGTCGCCTCGGCGGTTGCCCGGTCGATGGCTGTCACGCGGGCGCGGAGCTCAGGGTCGGTGCGGATCGCGCGGGCGAACGCGGCCGAACTCGACCAGCCATCGTCGCCCGGTGCCCAGCCGGTGCTGCGCAGTCGCGCCGCGCCGAGGTCGTCGGAGAGGACGAACTCCTCGATCCACAGCCCGGTCGCCCGGGCCTCGTCCGCCTCCGCGTGCAGCAGGTAGTAGTCGAGGGTGGCGGTGCTCGGCCGTCGCAAGGTGGTTCCCGTGTTCACCCCCGGAACCGTACCGTCGTACCCGGTCGCGGCGCGCGGTCCACGCCCGGCGGGTCGGTGCGCAGCCGGGCGTGGACGTGCATGTCGTGCCAACCGTCAGCGTGGCGCACCGCCGCGCGCAGCGTTCCCTCGACGGCGAAGCCGGCCCGCTCGGCGACGGCGCACGAGGCGGTGTTGGCGCTCGAGTGCTCCAGGGAGAGCCGGTGCAGCTCGGCGTGCCCGAAGCACCAGCGGGTCAGCGCCTCGACCGCCCGGACCGCGAGCCCCCGGCCCCGCGCGGCGGGCGTCACCCAGTACGACAGCTGCGCCGACGCCTCGGTCAGCAGGATCCCGCGCAGCCCCACCTGGCCGACCGGCCGGTCGTCATCGCCTACGAGTGCCCAGCTTGCGTCCGTCTCGGCCTGCCAGCGGCGGGCCCACTGCGCCGTCCACCGCCGAGCCTCGCCGTCACTGTCCAACCGGCGTGCGTGCCAGCGTTGAATGTCCGGGCAGTCGAACGCCGCGCGGACCGCCTCGGCGTCTCCTTCCCGCCAGGGACGCAGCACCAGCCCCGCGTCCGCGGTGAGTCGGGGCTGGGGTCTGGCGTTGATGGCCCCGGCGGTCAGGGCCGGTTCGACGAGTGACGGCACGTGCCCATCATCGCTGCCGAGCGACCAGGCGGTGTCGCCCGTCCACGCGACGGGTCTGCCCGTCACGTCACCGCTCGCCCGTGGCTGGCGCGGGCCCGTTACCTGCGACAGCACCCGACCAGATTAGTGAACTCGGACTATTGCGCCGGCGGGTGTCGAGCGCGATCGTTCTTCCATTGATCTGACGCTGTCCGTGGCGCCGCTACAGCCGCCGGTTCCCTTCCGGCGTGCATCGAGGCTCGCCGCGACGGAAGGAGAGCGATCATGCCGCTCAGCAGGAGAGCGATACTCGCAGGAATGCTCGGCGGCGCCGGTGCCGCCGCCCTCGATCCGTTCCCGTCCCGGCAGGCGTTGGCCAAGCCCGCACCGCGCATCGCCGGGACCACTCTGGAGCACACCATCGTCCGTGGACCGGCGGGCGCCGGCGGCTACGCCAGGCTGCGGCTCGCCGAGGGTGAGCCGTTCCTCGTCCGCGCCGACCTCGGCGGGGCTCCGTGCGAGCGTGCGCGCTTCACCGGCCGGGTGTTGACCTGCTTCACGCAACTGTCCGACCTGCATGTGCTCGACGCGCAGTCGCCGGGGCGGTTCGAGTTCTTCGACAGGTACGGCAGCCTGCCGGGCCTGGACGACCTGAGCAGCGCGTACCGGCCGCAGGAGCTGCTCAGCGCCCAGGTGGGCGACGCCATGATCCGACAGTTGCGGCGGGTGCGCTCGGGTCCCTTCACCGGCGCGCCGGTGCGGTTCGCGGTCGTCACCGGCGACAACACCGACAACTGTCAGCACAACGAACTGCGCTGGTACATCGACCTGCTCGACGGTGCTGTGGTCCGGCCCGACTCCGGTGACCCGACCCGGTACGAGGGCGTGGCGGACGACGTCGTGCCGGATCCGTACTACTGGCACCCCGAGACGGGCGCAGGCCAGGCGAGCGCGGCCTACGGTTTCCCCGTCGTACCGGGCCTGCTCGACGCGGCCCGCGCCCCGTTCCGGGCGGCCGGGATCGGCGTGCCCTGGTACTCCGTCTACGGCAATCACGACGGCCTGGTCCAGGGCAACGTGCCCGCCTCTGCGCTGCTGCAACAGCTGGCCACCGGCCCGCTGAAGCTGACCAGCCTGCCACCGTCGATCCTCGCGGCGCCGATCCCGGCTCAGATCCAGTTCATCGGCGGGCTGCTCGCCCAGGACCCGGCCGCGGTGGCGCTCATGCTCTCCTCCGGCGGGCGCCGTTTCGTCACCCCCGACCCCGACCGGCGCATCGTGGACCGGGCCACCACCGTTGCCGAACACTTCGCCACGACCGGCACGCCGGTCGGGCACGGCTTCACCCGGACGAACATCGCCGACGCCACCGCGTACTACACCTTCGACGCCGGCCGGATGCGCGGCATCGTCCTGGACACGGTCAACAGCGCCGGCGGGCCCAACGGCTCGATCGATCCCGCCCAGTACGCCTGGCTGGAGCGGCAACTGCAGGCGGCGAGCAGCCGCTGGCTGTCACCGTCGGGCGCGACGGTCACCCGGCCGGGCCGGGCGAACAAGTACGTCGCGATCTTCAGTCACCACACTGTCCGCAGCATGGACAACGTACCGGCCGGCAGTGACCGGATCGGCGGTGAGCAGGTGCGGGCGCTGCTGCTGCGCTACCCCAACGTCATTCTCTGGGTCAACGGGCACACCCACCGCAACGAGGTGCTGCCGCATGCACGTCCGGCCGGCGCGGTCATCGGTGGCGGGTTCTGGGAGGTCAACACCGCGGCTCACATCGACTGGCCCGAGCAGTCCCGGATCATCGAGCTGGTCGAAAACCTCGACGGCACCCTCTCCGCGTTCTGCACCATCGTCGACCACGGCGGGCCGGTCGCCGCGGACGGGCTCTCGGGCACCGTCGCACTCGCCGCGCTCTCCCGGGAACTGTCCGCCAACGACTGGCAGGACAGGAGCGACTTCCGGCGTGGTACGCGGGCCGACCGCAACGTCGAGCTGGTCATCCCGTCACCGCTCGCCGCGGTGCGGAAGCCGCCTTCTGCGGTCGGTGGGCGTTCCGTGGGCGCAGCTGCCTGACCCGCAGCTCTCCTACCGATCCGTGACCGCTGTGTCGTTGCCTGCGGTCGTTCCGGGTTTCGTGTAGAGGATGCCGCGGGCCTGCTCCGCGGCGCGCAGCATGCTCTCGCCGACGAAGTCGACGAAGCGGGCGATGTTCTCCAGGCGGGCGGCGGCCGGGGTGTCGGGGCCGAGGATGCTGACGCCCTGCCGTGCGGTCTCGGCGAGCTGGGCGTGGCCCTGGGCGGCGGCGACCATGCCCTGGTAGAAGACGTCGCTGTCGGCGACGTAGCGCTCCCGGCGGCGCTCATCGCGTTCCCGGCGGATGAGGCCCTGGCTCACCAGGAACGTGGTCGCCTTGGAGATGGACGCCGGGCTCACCTGGAGGCGTTGGACGAGTTCGGACGCGGTGAGGCTGCCCGCGTCGGTGGTGTAGAGGCAGGTCAGCACCCGGGACATCATCTTGGGCAGGCCCTGTTGCATGAGGAGAGTGGTGAATGCCTCCTCGTGCTCGCGCACGGCCTCGGCCTGCGCGGGCGCCTGCGGCCCTCGGGGAGCGGCCGGCCGGCGCCGGTGGGCCCGGCGTTCGGTGGCGCGGTGCGCCAGCTCGGCACGGTAGGCGGTGGGCCCGCCGTTCCGCATGACCTCACGCGTGATCGTCGAGGTGGGGCGGTCGAGACGTCTGGCGATCTCGGCGTAGGCGAGCCCGTCGGCCAGCCCCAGCGCGATCTGCTGGCGTTCCTGCTGGGTGAGCCTGCCTCCCGGCATCGCGATCTCCCCTTCCCGCTTCGTTGATGCCCCCAGCATAGCGTTCACTCGTCATCCAATGCAACGAGCGCGATCGGTCGCGTTGCGTTAAATCCAGAACCGTTGCAACGATTAATGGCCTTTTACCTGCGGTAACTCAGGCTGCATGCAACAAAGTCGTTGCCTGTCTTGCGAACGCAACGTAGCGTTTCCGGTGTCAGAAACAAGCGCTGAAGGAGAGCACGATGCAGAAGTTCGACACCCCCACCCCGATCTCCGCGGTCCTCGACATTCCGGCGGGGCGCGTGCAGTTCATCGCCGCCGACCGGGCCGACACCACGGTCGAGGTCCGGCCCGCGAACGCCTCGAAGGGCCGCGACGTGAAGGCGGCGGAGCAGACCAGGGTGGAGTACGGCGACGGCGTCCTGCGCATCGAGGCGTCGGCGAAGAACCAGATCCTCGGCGCGTCCGGCTCCATCGAGGTGACGGTGCAGCTGCCCGCCGGTTCGAAGGTCGAGGCGAAGGCGGCCGCCGCCGAGTTCCGGGGCGTCGGGCGGCTCGGCGACGTCACCGTCGACGGCGCGCACGGCGCGATCAAGATCGACGAGGCCGCGAGCGTCCGCCTCACCGCCCTCGCCGGTGACGTCACGGTCGGCCGCCTCACCGGCCCCGCGGAGATCAGCACCATGAAGGGTGACATCCACGTCGTCGAGGCCACCTCCGGCACGGTCGTGCTGCGTACCCAGATGGGCGGCGTGACGGTCGGCGCCGCCCGCGGGGTTTCCGCCTCCCTGGACGCCGGCACCGGGTACGGCCGGATCCACAACGCGCTGCTGAACAGCGACGGCGCCGCGGCCGGCCTGAGCATCCACGCGACCACCGACCACGGCGACATCACCGCCCGCAGCCTGTAGAGAAGGAGCACTCATCATGACGAACCTGGCCATCGCGGCGAACGGGCTGCGCAAGTCCTACGGCGACAAGGTCGTGCTCGACGGCGTCGACCTGGCCGTCCCGGAAGGAACGATCTTCTCCCTGCTCGGCCCGAACGGCGCCGGTAAGACCACCGCCGTGAAGATCCTCTCCACGCTCATCTCCCCCGGCCCCGGCTCGGGCGCCATCCGCGTCGGCGGCCATGACCTCGCCGCCGACCCGCAGGCGGTACGCGCCGCGATCGGCGTCACCGGTCAGTTCTCCGCCGTCGACGGTCTGATCAGCGGCGAGGAGAACATGCTGCTCATGGGCGACCTGCACCACCTGTCCAAGAGCGAGGGGCGGCGCAGGGCCGTACACCTGCTGGAGCGCTTCGACCTCACCGACGCGGCGCGCAAGCCCGCCTCCACCTACTCCGGCGGCATGAAGCGCCGCCTCGATCTGGCCATGACCCTGGTCGGCAACCCGCGGATCATCTTCCTCGACGAACCGACCACCGGCCTGGACCCCCGCAGCCGCCACAACATGTGGCAGATCATCCGCGAACTCGTCCTCGACGGGGTCACCGTATTCCTCACCACCCAGTACCTGGAGGAAGCCGACCAGCTCGCCGACCGCATCGCCGTGCTCAACGACGGCACGATCGCCGCCGAGGGCACCGCCGGGGAACTCAAGCGACTCATCCCCGGCGGACACGTCCAACTGCGCTTCGAAGACCCCACGGCGTACGAGCGCGCCGCCGGCGCGCTGCGCGACACCCTGCGCGACGACCAGGCGCTGACCCTGCAGATCCCCAGCGACGGCACCCAGCGCGAGCTGCGCGCGATCCTCGACCGGCTGGACACCGCCGGCATCGAGGCCGACGAGTTGACGGTGCACTCCCCCGACCTCGACGACGTGTTCTTCGCCCTGACCGGCGCCGCCCGCGTCACCCACCAGCCCAAGGAGACCGTCCGATGAGTACCCTCACCCTCGCCGTACGCGACTCGTCCACGATGCTGCGCCGCAACCTCCTGCACGCGCGGCGCTACCCGTCGCTGACCCTGAACCTGCTGCTCACCCCGATCATGCTGCTGCTGCTCTTCGTCTACATCTTCGGCGACACGATGAGCGCGGGCATCGGCGGCGGGGACCGCCGCGCGTACATCGCCTACCTCGTCCCCGGCCTGCTGCTGATGACGATCGGCAGCACCGTGATCGGCACCGCCGTGTCCGTCTCCACCGACATGACCGAGGGCATCATCGCCCGCTTCCGCACCATGGCCATCCACCGCGGATCCGTGCTCGTCGGTCACGTCATCGGCAGCGTCCTCCAGTCGGTCATGAGTGTGGTCCTGGTGGGCGCCGTCGCCGTGGCCATCGGTTTCCGGTCCACCGACGCCAGCGCCGTGGAGTGGCTCGCCGCGTTCGGGCTGCTCGTCCTCTTCGCCCTGGCGCTGACCTGGATCGCGGTCGGCATGGGCCTGGTCAGCCCGAACGCCGAGGCCGCCAGCAACAACGCGATGCCGCTGATCCTGCTGCCACTGCTGTCCAGCGCCTTCGTCCCGGTCGATGCCATGCCCGGCTGGTTCCAGCCGATCGCCGAGTACCAGCCGTTCACGCCCGCCATCGAGACCCTGCGCGGTCTGCTGCTCGGCACCGGGATCGGTCACAACGGGTGGCTCGCGGTCGCCTGGTGCCTGGGTCTCGCGGTGCTCGGCTACTTCTGGTCCACGTCGAAGTTCAACCGCGACCCGAGATAACCGCCATGACAGCACGGGCCGCCTCCCGGCTCGTTCCGCCCGAGGGCGGCGTACACCGACACCCCGTCGGCGTACGCCGCCCCGTCGGCGTTCTTTAACCAATGCGCTGGATCCGCGGCGCGTGACCAGCCGTGCGGGTCGGCCCGGGATACGGCAGAGTGGCACCCTGACCGAGGACGGCCGATGACCGGAGGGCGGTGACCATGGAAGGTCCCAGCGGTGTGGTGTTTCCCCTGACTGACGCAGGGCGCAGCACCTCCGCGCTCGGCCGCGCCGTCGTCGCCGACGCCCTGCGTGGCGTCGACCCGGTCGGCGCCCGCGCGGCCGAGCACGAGACGAACTGGCGGCACGGCTACCTCGGGCACTTCCGGCGGCTCATCGAGGCGGGGCTGCTCTCCCGCGACGCCGCGCTCACCATCGCCCGCGACGGGCTGGCATCCCTGCACTCCCGGATGACGGTGGTCGCTGACGACGGCCGGGAAACCGGCCTGGGCGAGGCATTCTCGTCCCCCGACGGCCACGAGCCGCTGGCCACCGCGACGGTCACCGGCGCCGGGCAGGCCGAACGGGAACTCTCGCTGCCCTACCGGGGACGGCGGCTGCGCGGCGACGACCTGCGCCGGCGACTCGACGCCTGGGTCACCGCCGGTGTCATCGAGCCCTCCTGCGCCGAGGCGGTCGGCGCGGTGATCGCGAACCCGGACTGGCTGGACCTGCGCGACCAGCGGGTCGTCGTGCTCGGCGCGGGCGCCGAGATGGGGCCGCTGCCGTCGCTGCTGCGCTGGGGCGGCGACGTCGTGGCCGTCGACCTGCCCCGACCGGAGATCTGGCGACGCCTGCTGCACACCACCCGCCGCCACGCCGGCCGACTGCACCTGCCGGTTCGGCCCGGCACGACAGCCGGCGACGACCAGGCGTTGGCCGCCCACGCCGGCGCGGACCTGCTGCACCGGCTCCCACAGGTCGCCCAGTGGTTGCTCGGCGTCGACGGACGGCTCGTGCTGGGCAACTACGTCTACGCCGACGGGGCGACCAACGTGCGGGTCGCCATGGCGGTCGACGCCCTCACCCGACACCTTCAGCAGCGCCGCGACGGCGTGGCGCTGGCGTTCCTGGCCACGCCCACCGACGTCTTCGCCGTGCCCGCCGACGCGGTACTCCACGCCGAGCAGGGCTACGCCCGCCGGGGAGTCGCCCGCAAGGCGCTACGGGTCGCCTCCGCCGGTCGGCTCCTGCACCGCAACTATCCGCCGGGCGCCGACCCGGGCATCAACGACAGCCTCGTTCCGCAGCAGGGCCCGAACTACGCGTTGGCCAAGCGGCTGCAACGCTGGCGGGCCACCGTCGCCCGGGAGGAGGGCGCCACCGTGTCGTTCACCGTGGCGCCACCCACCCGGACCCGCTCCGTGCTACGCAACCGTGCGCTCGCCGCCGCGTACGCCGGGGCGCACCGCTTCGGCGTCGAGGTGTTCGACCCGGCGACGAGCAACACCCTCATGGCCGCGATGCTCGTGCACGACCTGCGCGCCGGTGGCCCCCCACAGGCCCAACCGTGGCAGGACGAGGCGTACGGCGCGGCGCACGGCGGCCTGTGGCGTCTGCCGTACGCGCCGCGCAGCGCCCTGGGGCTCGCCGTCCTGCTCGGCCTGGGTGGCGCGCGGACCTGATGCCAGGCGGACGCGGCGTCGGTGCCAGCCGACGTGCGCACTGCTACGGTCGTTGACCTGTCGATGCGCCGCACGGGGAGGTGATCGTGACGCGAGCGGAGGCCACGGGCTACGACGGCCTGTCGTCCCGCCTGGTTCCGGCGACCGAGCTGCGGGCGTTCCTCCTGGACTGCTTCGAGATCGGCGAGCGCGAGGTGTTCGTGGCCCATGAGGACCTGATCGCCGAGGAGTTGGCGAACGTCCCGGCGCACGTGGTGTTCGCCGCCTTCTGCACCTACCGCCAGGTCGGCGGTCACTTCGCGATGGGCTTCAGCGTCGGCATCGAGGGCCGACTGGCCGCCCGAGTCGGCCGCCGCGAGTTCGCCGAGCGGTTCGCCGCCCACTTCGACGCCTACGTGTTGTACGGCGACACGGAACCGGCAGGACTGTGGACGGTGATCCTGGCCGACGGCACCCGCCTGCTCGCCGCGATGGACGACGGAGACGGCCGATACACCCTCTACGCGACCACGGCGCCGGTGCCGGGCCGACCCGAGGTTCCCGTCGACGACGGTCTGCGGCAGTTGCGATGAGCCGATCAGAGACGACACCGCGCACGGTGGCGACGCCGCCAGACGGGCCACCTGGCTGATCTGGTCGCGCAGTTTGGCGGCGGCGCCACCGACGCGTCGAAGCTCAACGCCGTCCCTCGTCGCGCTCCCGCACCGGTCCACCGCGAGTGCGGGGTCGTGACGGGACGCGATCGCCCGGGCAGGTCAAGACGTTTCGCTGCGGGTGCCTCTCACAGCCGCCGGACGCGCAGCACGCAGGTCAGCATCGGGAGGGTGAACTCGCCGTCCGCGGTCTCCGGCCTGCTCGCGAGGAAGGCGCGGATGCGACCGAGCGTGGCCTCGCGTTCCGGTTCCGGCATGACCAGCATCCCCGCCCTGGTGGCAAGTGTCGCCACGAGGGAGTCGGCGGTGCGGCGCTGTCCGTGCGGAAACTCGGCCTGCTCCGGCGAGCCGAACCGGGCGGCCACACCGGTCTTCGGAAGGTGCATGTCTGCCGTCTGGGCGCGCCAGCTGGTAGGCGTGTCACGCGGGCCGATGGCCGCGCTCCCGCTGACCCGCGCGAGCCCGGCAACCCAGTCGGCCCGGTCGTCCATGACGTTCCACAGGCCGGCCAGGATGCCGCCGGGTGCGAGCACCCTGGCGATCTCGGGTCCCGCGACGGCCATGTCGAACCAGTGCATGGCGTTGCCGGCCAGCACGGCATCGACGGACGCGTCCAGCAGCGGTATCGCCTCGGCGCTACCCGGCAGGGCACGGACCGTCGGCAGCGCGCGGCGCAATTCGGTCAGCATCGCCCGGTCGGGCTCGACCGCGGTGACGTCGGCGCCCACCGCGACCAGCGTGGCGGTGAGTTTGCCGGTTCCGGCGCCAAGGTCGAGCACTCGCAAGCCGGGCGCGGGTTCGAGCGCCCAGCGCACCGCGGCCTGCGCATAGTCCGGACGGTGCTCGGCGTACGCGGTAGCCGCCGCGCCGAACGACGAAGCGTGCCGGAGCCGTTCGTCCTGTTCCACGCGATCACCCTATCGGTGCCGGACGATGGGATCGACCGGTCCGCGCGCCGCGGACGACTTGCTCTGGGTTGAGGAAGGTCGGGTCTGGTAACTCATCGACCCGCCCGACCGCCGGCGTGACAGCCAGCGAAGTCCTTCGCGTCAATTCGATGCTCATCTCACCAGGGGCGGCGTCGAGGGTGCCCTGCCATCCGCCCGCAGGCGTCGATCTCTCCTAATTGAGCAGGTAACGCGCCGCCGCTGTCAGCAGCGCCGGATCGTCGCGGAATCCGCCGAGGCCGGCGTTGCAGGGGCCGCACAGTAGTCCACGAACCCTCTTGGAAGCGTGATAGTGGTCGACGACCAGTCGGAACGGTTCGGCGTTTGGCGTGCCGTCCAGGCGCGGCCGCCCTCGTGAGCCCACAGTGATCTCGCTTTCGTGGATCCCACAGATGGCGCACCGGTAGGCCTGGGCCTCGCGCAGCGCGTCGTACTCCTCAGGCCGGATGCGATACAGGGCCCAGAGATTGTCCGCCCGAACCTTGCTTGGTTGAGCTCGGCGGTTCTTGTAGCTGTTGCCGCGGGCGTACTCCCGGCAGGGCGCACAGGAGACCAGTTCGCGGTCACCCTTCCGAAAGCTGTCCAGGGGGCGTTCCTGGTAACAGCGGAGGCACATCTTGACCATCTCACAACAATAGTCCTTTCTGCTGATACCCAAGAACTGTCATTATGATGCAGTGCCGGTATGCCCGTTTTGTGGCGTGAATTATCGGATTGTAGTTACCGGTAATCCGATAATCAGCTGCCAACGATGTTCGGGCTCGACGTCGAAGTGGCCCGTCCGTAGTTTCCGGACCAAAAACAACGCTAAGCAGTTGATCTAGGCCTGTACCTGCGGCAAGTGCCTCACGGGGGCAGCCGGCCGGAGAGCTCTTCGTGGTGTTCCCGTGCTTCCGGTATGTGGGATGTGCGAAGAGCGGGCTACTCGGGCCGGTCGAGGGGGCGGCCTTGGATTCGGGCGGCCGGCTCGGTGTTGATCGGGTCGAGGACGCGGGCAGGTCGGGGGCGCACGATCGTTGGAAGGCCGTCGCTGGCGCGCTCCGCATGCTGGGCTTGGGCTTGCTCGACCGCGCCCGGGTACGCCTGGGCCTTCTCGTGCGCGGCGAGCGCGCGGTAGATGCTGGCGACGCTAGGGCTGCGGCCTTTGCGTTTGCCGGTCGGGATGATCAGGTCCGGTTGGATCTGCTCGACGGTCTCGCCGGCGGCCCGTCGACGCAGCACGGTGTGCAGCATGTCTTCGGTGATCACCGGCGGCCGGCCGCCGTGTTTGCCTTGCCGGGCGGCAGCGTCGAGGCCTTCGAGGGTGCCTTCGCGGATGTTGTCGCGTTCGGTCTCGGCGAGGGCGGCGAAGAAGGCGAACAGGATCCGGCCCGGCCCGGTCGGGTCGTAGATGCCGGGCAGGGGTCCGGCGAGCATCTCCAGGACCAGGCCGTGTGCGACGAGGTGGTCGGCGAGGGCGGTGAGTTCGGCGGCGTCGCGGCCGAGGCGTTTCATCTCATTGGTCGGCAGGGTCTATGTGAGAGCAGGGCGTGCCACTTGCCGGAGTCTGGAGGGGAGGTGGGCGGCAGTTCTGCTGCTCATTGGGACGTGCCTGATTTTGGTGTGGCGCGTACGTGTGCGCGTTCGCCTTGTCTGCCAATCAGGCTGAGGAACTCGACGGGCCCGGCACTGGTGGCGCCGAACCAGTGGGGGATGCGGGTGTCGAACTCGGCGGCTTCGCCGGGGTGCAGGGTGAGGTCGTCGTCGCCGAGGACCAGGCGCAGGGTGCCGTTGAGGACGTAGACCCAGTCGTAGCCCTCATGGGTGCGCAGGTCGGGTACGCGGTTGTCGTCACCGGTGGGCAGGACGAACTTGTAGGCCTGGATACCGCCGGGTCTGCGGGTCAGCGGGAGGATCGTCACTCCGTCGCCGGCGGCGATAGGGCGCAGGTTGATCCGCGGATCGCCGGTCAACGGAGCGTCGACGAGTTCGTCGATGGTGACGCTGTGGGCGCGAGCGAGCGGGAGCAACTGCTCGAGCGTCGGGCGCCGCAGGCCCGCTTCGAGTCGCGAGAGGGTGCTGACGGAGATGCCGGTCTCCTCGGCCAGATCGGTGAGGGTGATGTTGCGGCGCTGCCGCAACTGCTTCAGCCGCGGGCCGACCGCGTCGAGGGTGCGGTCCAGGTTCTCGTCCACACCCCCATTTTGCCATTCGGCAAAGATCTTTGCACATTTTCGCCAGGCCGCTCAGGATCGAGTCATGACCGGCGACGAGGGTGAAAGGGCAGGTTAGATGGTGGAGCAGGCAGAGATCGTGCGGGACGTGGTCGTGGTCGGTGGCGGCGCGGCCGGGTTGAGCGCGGCGCTGATCCTGGCGCGTTCGCGGCGGCGGGTGACGGTCGTGGACGCCGGTGCGCGGCGTAACGCGCCGGCGCAGGCGGTGCACGGTCTGCTGGCGCTGGACGGGCTGAGCCCGCTTGAAGTGCTCGAGCGGGGCCGTGACGAGGTCACCCGTTACGGCGGCGAGATCATCTCCGCGGAGGTTGCTGACGTGTCGTGCACGTCGCTGGGGTTTGCGGTGATGATGCGCGACGGTGCTGTTGTGCACGCGTGCCGGTTGCTGATCGCCACCGGCCTGGTCGACGAGCTGCCGGACATCGCCGGATTGCGGCAACGGTGGGGCCGCGACGTGCTGCACTGCCCATACCACCACGGGTGGGAGGTCCGCGACCACGCGATCGGTGTGCTCGCTACGGGGCCGATGTCGGTGCACCAGGCGCTGCTGTTTCGGCAGCTGAGCAACGACGTGCGGTACTTCACCCGCGACCAGGACCTCAGCGACCAGGACCGGGTCAAGCTGCAGGCGCTCGGCATCGCGGTGATCGCTGGCGGCGTCGCTGGGCTGGAGATCGTCGAGGACCGCCTGGCCGGTGTCCGCCTCGATGACGACCGGGTCGTGCCCGTCGAGACGGTGGCGGCGGCGTCGCGGATGGTCGCCCGTGCCGAAGTGTTGGCCGGTATCGGCATCACCGCCACGCAGCACCCGGTGGGTTCCTTCATCGCTGCTGATGAGACCGGCCGGACCTCGGTGCCCGGGGTCTGGGTGGCCGGTAACGCCACCGATCTGGCCGCCCAGGTCGGTGCGGCCGCCGCGGACGGCGCCCGCGCCGCAGCGCATCTCAACGCCGACCTCGTCGCCGAGGACACCGACCGGGCGGTCGCCCGCCTGACGAACGCGGAGAGCCTGCGATGACGCACAGCTTCGACAAGGCCTACTGGCAGCAGCACTGGCAGCAGACCCACGGCGACCGGCCCGGCTCCATGGCCGGCAACCCACCGAACCCCTACCTGGCCCAGGAAACCGCCGGCCTGGCACCAGGCACCGCCCTGGACGCCGGGTGCGGCGCGGGCGCCGAGGCGATCTGGCTGGCCTCCCACGGCTGGCAGGTCACCGCCGCCGACATCTCCGCCGACGCCCTCACCCGCGCCGCCGACCGCGCCACCGCCAGCGGGCTGGCGGAGTCCATCCGGTGGGTGGAGGCGGACCTGACCGCCTGGGAACCCGGCATGCGCTTCGACCTGGTCACCACCCACTACGCGCACCCCGCGATGCCGCAACTCGCCTTCTACCAGCGCATCGGCGACTGGGTGACGCCCGGCGGCATCCTGCTCATCGTCGGGCACCTACACACCGACCACGGGCTCGGGCTCGGGCTCGGGCACCACCATCCCGCGGAGGCGACGGTCACCCTCGCCGACATCACCGCCGGCCTCGATACGGCCGACTGGCAGATCGTCACCGCCGAGGAGCACCAGCGCCCGGTTCCCGGCCCCGGCGGCCAGACGGTCTCGCTGCACGACGTCGTCGTGCGCGCCACCCGCCGCCGCTGAACCCACCTCTCTGCGACGCCGGGACCGAGGTCTACCCCCGGCGCCGTACCCCATCGCGCCCTTTGGAAGGAACCCCGCGCATGCCCGCCCCCGACAGCTCCCCGAGCGTGAGCGTCCCCGACGCGACGATCCACGACCCGCGCCAGCGCCGTGCAATCCTGATCGCGGTGTGTATCGCCCTGATGGCGGTCATCGCCTCGGTCTCCGGGCTCAACGTCGCCCAGCCGCAGGTGGCCGTCGCGTTCGACGCCTCGCAGAGCACCGTCCTCTGGATGATCAACGTCTACACCCTCAGTCTGGCCGCGCTGCTGCTGCCGCTCGGCGCCCTCGGTGACCGGTGGGGCCGCAAACCGATGCTGCTCGCCGGCCTGGCCCTGTTCGGCGTAGCCAGTGCGGCAGCGGGCCTGGCCACTTCATCGGAGATGATGATCGCCGCCCGGCTGCTCGCCGGCGTCGGCGCCGCGATGATCATGCCGGTCACCCTGGCCGTGATCACCTCGACGTTCCCGGACGAGCAGCGCTCCAAAGCGATCGGTATCTGGACCGGTGTCGCCGGCGGCGGCGGCATCCTCGGCATGTACCTGTCCGCGGTGCTCGTCGACTGGGCGAACTGGCGGTGGCTGTTCCTGCTGCCGGTCGTGCTCGTCGCCGCGGCCACCGCCATGGCCCTGCGAGCCGTCCCGAACTCCCGCGAGAAGTCACAACACAGTTTCGACCTGGTCGGATCACTGACGTCGGTGATCGCCGTAATCGCGCTCATCTACCTCCTGCACGAAGGCCCGGTCAACGGCTGGACCTCACCTATCACCCTGGCCAGCCTGCTCGTCGGCGTCATCGCCGCCATCGGATTCGTGGCCTGGGAACTATGCCGGGCGGCACCCCTGCTCGACGTGCGCCTGTTCCGCGACCGGCGCCTCGCCAGCGGCTCGCTGGCACTGCTGGCACTGTTCGGCGTCCAAGCCGGGATCTTCGTCGTGCTGTTCCCCTACTTCCAGGCTGTGCTCGGCTGGTCCGGACTGCGCTCCACCCTCGCGCTCATGCCCATGGCAGCCATGATGATGCTCGCCTCCGGACTCGCCCCGCTCGTGGCCGCCCGCGCCGGAGCCCGCGCGACGATGGCAGCCGGAATCCTGCTCGGCGGCGCCGGCCTGGCACTGATGGCCACCCTCGTCTCCGTCGACGGCGGCTACCTGGAGATCCTGCCCGGCATGCTCGCCATGGGACTCGGCATGGGCCTGACCCAAACCCCTTCCACCGGAGCCATCACCTCCGCCCTGCCCCGCGAACGTCAAGGCGTCGCGTCCGCCCTCAACGACGTCACCCGAGAATTCGGCACCGCCCTCGGCGTCGCGCTGCTCGGAGCCGTCCTGACCGCCGGCTACCGCAGCGCCATCAACAGTCGCCTCGACACGATCCCCGCCGACACCGCCGACACCGCCCGCGAAGGCATCGCCAACGCCATCGCCACCGCCGACACCGCCGGCAGCCAGGCACCCGCCCTCATCCACGCCGCCCAGGAGTCATTCGTCGACGGCTGGCAACAAGCCATGTGGGCAGGAGTCGCCGTCATGACCATCCTGTTCGTCTACGTCCTGGCCCGGGGCCCTCAACGGGCCGTGCCCACCGCACCGGCACCCGGATCGCACTCGACCAGCGACACCGTCGCCGTGTAACACCGGTCTGAGATACGCACAGGTCCTTCCACTTGCCGGTGTCCACCGACCGCCAGCCGGCGTAGCCGGCCACCTCCCGCAGATGATCGGTACGGGTCTGCTCCCGCTCGCCGTACCCGCGAAGCACCCATCGCGATCCCAAGCCGCTGCGATAACCGGCCACGCCGCGGCCTGACACGGCGGAAGCCTTCAGCCATTGCCTTCACAAAGGAAGCGTGGCTGAGGGCTTCGCGCTGTCCCCTGCTTGGAGTTGTTTCGAGCTGGAACTACAGCCGACCCCGACGCAGTCGTCAAGATCATCCTTAGCGTTACGTCCCGTACCGATGTTCCTCAACGGCCGAGGCCGAACGGCAGCTCCTCTCCGAACTCGACGACGCCGAGTCCGCGCAGCTGCGCACGCTGCTGACACGCCTGAGTCAGGACCGTTCGAAGCCCTAGGCTGGGGCCTGGGCCAGCCGCAGCGGCCGGTAGCCGTCGGTGTCGAGCTGGGCGAGCTCGCCGTCGATGTCAACGGAGTGGGTGCCGTAGAGGTGCACGTTCTCGTGGTGGGTGGGCCAGATGTGCGCCAGGACCTCGTCGTCGACGTTGCGACCGTCGCGGCGCAGGGCAGCCACGCCGAGACGGTGGTACTCGGTGGTCCAGCAGACGATCGCGTTAATGGCCAACGTGAGGCACCACATCTGCTCGGTCTGCTGCTCGTGGTGCCGGCGCCGCAGCGCTCCCTCGCCGGCGTACGCAAGGGATCGGCGCAGGGCGTGCAGGTTCTCGCCCTTGTTCAGCTGCCGGGAGATGCGCCGCCGGTACGTCTCATCAGCGAGATAGCGGGCGGCGTAGACGGTGCGGCGCAGCGCCCCGTACTCCTTGGTCGCGCTTTGATCTGGATCAGCGCTTGACGTCGTAGATCAGCTTCAGGATCCCGTTCGAGTAGCTCTCCGACTCCCGCAACGTCAGCATGTCCTTGTCTCGGTCGGCTCGGCCGAACAGGCTCTTCCCGGCACCCAGCAGCACGGGGAAGACGAGCAGGTTGTACTGGTCGATCAGGCCCGCTTCCGAGAGCCGCCGGGCCAGCTCCGCGCTTCCGTGGATGAAGATCGCGCCGCCCTCGCTGTCCTTGAGTGCAGCGACGTCTTCGGTCGAGCGCAGGATCGTCGTCGGCCCCCACCCGTCGACAAGGGCGTCGTCATGCAGCGTGCTCGACACCACGTACTTGGGCAGCAGCTTGTAGTCGGCGTGGTCCTCCGAGCCGGGCCATACCGGTGCGAACGCCTCGTAGCTGCGGCGGCCGAACATCAGCGCCGTCGTGTCGGTGAGTTCCTCGCCCTTCAGCGACCAGGCTTCTGGGACGAACTCGAGGTCCTTGAACACCCACCCGCCGCTGCGGTGCCCCTCCCCCGGCCCGCCGCCGGGAGAGTCCACGACGCCGTCGAGCGACATGAAGCCGGTGTAGACCAGGTTACGCATTGTGCTGTCTCCTCATGCTCGGGCGGGCTGCTGGGTCCACGCTAGATCGCGGCCGCGGCGGCCGTCTTGGACAGAAGCGACAGCGAGTCCAAACGCGTTGACGACGCCGTCGACGTCAAGCAGTTCGCAAGATCATTCTCAGCGCTCACCGCCGTACCGCTCTTCCTCGACCCCGTGCCCGGATGCGGTAGCGTTCCGCCTCGTGCTGCGTCGGTGGAATACGGCAATCCTGATGGCGGTCTGTGGTGTCCTCCTCGCGGCGGCGCAGGTGGCCAGGGGATCCGTCGGCGACGGCGTTACCGGACTGCTGGCCTTCCTGGCGCTGGCACTTCTGATGTCGCCGTGGGCGCTGCCGCGCTCGGTGAGCGCCGCGCAGGCACACGCGGCGAGCCTGCGCGACGGCCGGCCGATCGTCTACTGGCGCCCCGGCTGCCGCTACTGCCTGCAGCTGCGCATCCACCTCGGCCATGACGCGCGCCGGCTGCACTGGGTGGACATCTGGCGCGACCCGGCGGGCGCCGCCACCGTGCGAGCAGTCGCCGACGGCAACGAAACCGTGCCCACCGTCGTGATCGCGGGGCAGGCGTTCGTCAACCCCGACCGCAAGTGGCTCCGCGAGCAGATCCGCGCGTCCTGAACGACCGCCAACACGGTTGCGTGGCCCGGCCGTCGCTGCCAGGGTCGACGGATGCCCGCCGCGGAAGGCGCCGACGTGACACACGCGGCCGATGAGATGACCCGGGCGCTGCGCCCCCACGGCGATGAGGACTGGTCGGTGCCGGCCGGTGCGCTGACCTGGAGCTGCTGGACCACCGCCGCGCACGTGGCGCACGACCTGCTGGCGTACGCCGGTCAGGTCACCGGCCGGCCCGACGATGCCTATCTGCCCTACGACCTGCGGGTCTCCCCCACCGCCAGCCCCACGCAGGTGCTCAGCGTGGTGCGCGCCTGCGCCGGGCTGCTCGCCGCCGCGGTCGACGCCGCGCCACCGCAGGCGCGGGCCTGGCACTTCGGGCCGTGCGACCCGGCCGGCTTCGCCGCGATGGGCGTGGCGGAGATCGTGCTGCACTCGCACGACATCACCCTCGGCCTGGGCGTGCCGTGGCTGCCGCCGCCGCGGTTGAGCGCCCTCGTGCTGCGGCGGCTCTTCCCGGAGGCCCCGCCCGGCGGCGCACCCGAGGTGCTGCTCTGGATGACCGGACGCGGTGAGCTGCCCGGACGCACGCGGCGTACCTCGTGGAGTTGGCACCCGGCACCGAACTGAGCCGCCACAGCCGGGCGCGCACCGACTCCCGTGTGGAGTGAGCCGTCTCACGTCACAACGACCGGTGCTGCGGTGTCTTCCTCGCATACCGCAAGCGAAGGAGACACCATGACCGGGAACACCGATGTCGTCGTGATCGGCGGCGGATACGCCGGCGTCATGGCGGCCAATCGCCTGACCCAGCGCGACGACGTGACCGTGACCCTGATCAACCCGCGTCCGACCTTCGTCGAGCGGATCCGCCTGCACCAACTGTTGGGCGGGACCGACGACGCGGTGGTCGACTACTCCAACGTCCTGGCCGAACGCGTTCGGCTGGTCGTCGACACCGTGACACGCATCGACGCCGCCGAACGGCGCGTGAGCCTCGCGGCGGGCGGCACGGCCGACTACGACTACCTGGTCTACGCGGTGGGCAGCGGCAGCGCCGACCCGCGCGTCCCCGGAGCGGCCGAGTTCGCCTACCCGATCGCCACCATCGAGGAGGCGGCGCGGTTGCGGCCCGTGCTCGACGCCGCCCCCGACACGGCCCCGGTGACGGTGGTCGGGGCGGGTCCGACCGGCATCGAGACGGCCGCCGAGCTGGCGGAGGCGGGTCGTACCGTGACGCTGGTGTGCGGGGAGGTACTCGGTCCGTACCTGCACCCGCGGGGCCGACGCGGGCTCGCCAGGCGGCTGGCCGACCTCGGCGTCACCGTGGTCGACGGCCCCGACGCGACGGTGACGGCGGTGACCGGCGACGCCGTGCGGCTCGGTGACGGCCGTGAGCTGCCCAGCGCGGTGACCATCTGGACCGCCGGGTTCGGCGTGCCGGACCTGGCCGAGCGCAGCGGGCTGCGCACCGACGCCCTGGGCCGCCTGCTCACCGACGAGACGTTGACGAGCGTCGACGACGTGCGCGTCGTGGCGGCCGGCGACTCGGCGGCGCCTTCTGGCCTGCCGTACCGGATGAGCTGTCAGGCCGCGATGCAACTGGGCCCGCAGGCCGCCGAGACGGTGCTCAGCCGGCTCGCGGGTCGGCAGCCGGCGCCGGTCAGCGTCGGGTTCGCCGGCCAGTGCCTCAGCCTGGGTCGCCGTCACGGTCTGTTCCAGTTCGCCCGCAGGAACGACACCGCGGTGAGCCTCGGTCTCGGCGGACGCCCGGGCGCGAAGCTCAAGGAGTTCATCTGCAGGGCCATCGTCTGGCAGCTGGCGTACGAGGCCCGCAGACCCGGTAAGCGCACCTGGTGGGTCAGGGACGGCAGGCGTCAGCAGATGCTGCACGCCCAGCGGGACCGCTTCGTCGCCAGCTCGGCTGTCACACCTGGGCGAGGGTGAGCACGTGCAGGTGGCCGTCGCGAGGGTACGGCGGCTGCGCCGGCAGCACCTCCTGGAACCGGTAGCCGGACTTCTCCGCCACCCGGCAGGAGGCCGGGTTGTCCACCTGGTGCAGCAGTTCCAGCCGGCGCAGCCCGTCGGCGGCGAACCGGTCGAAAGCCCACCGGCTGACCGCCGTCACCGCCCGCGGGGCGACGCCCCGACCGCGTGCGGGCGCCGCGGTCCAGTAGCCGACCTCGGCGGCGGGTCGTCCCGGCGCGACCTTCTTCAGCGCCACGTTCGCCACCAGCCGCGGACCGTCGTCGTCATCGGTCAGCACAGCGAAACTGAGCCGGCGTCCGCTGTCCCAGTCCTGCCGGGCCCGGTCCAGCCACTGCCGGGCCTGCGCCGGATCCGTGACCGGTTGGCGGGTCCACCGCCGCAGCACCGGGTCCCGGTAGGCCTCCAGCAGGGCGTCCAGGTCGTCTTCGCGCCAGGGCCGCAGCACCAGTTCCGGTGCCGAGGGCGTGGCCGGCGCGCGTAGGTCGATCATCTACCCAGTGTCCCTTTCGCCGCCGCGGGCCGGTCGGGCGGTCGGGTCAGTCCTGCCGGTGGCGGCGCCACGGCAGCCGCCAGCCACGGCGTGGCCGGCGTGTGGTGCTCGACGGCGGGGCCGGTGTGGCGGCGGGCCTGCCGGACGGGTCGCCGGAGGGGCGGCGCTCGTCGCGCCAGCGGCGGACCACTTCGTCGGCGTTCACCGGGCGTACCACCACCTGCGGGCCGGTGGGGTTGCGCAGCCAGGCGACGATCTGCGCGTTCAGCGCGCCGACGAAGTCCCGTACGGACTGCTCGGTGGGCAGGTCACGGACCTCGTCGGGGACCTGCTCGATGCGGCGGCGCAGTTGCAGCGGCGTGGGCAGCAGCAGGTCGCTGGGCAGCGCCTCACGCTCCAGGAAACTCTTGATCCACCACGACTCGTCGTAGGGCATGCCCCGGCCTGGGATCGGTTTGCCCATGCCCGGCAGGTTGTCGAACTCGCCGCGCTGCACGGCACCGTGGATCTGCGCCTCCACGGCCGCTTCCCATGCTTCGGTCACCTGCCGGCACCTCCCCTGGCCCACCGTAACCCGCCGATCCCGACGCACAGCGCGCCCGCCGGGCGGAGCATTCCCCGGGTGGCTCGTCTCGTGCCGCCCGTGTGACCGGCTTCGCTCTTCGCGCCGCCGGGCGTACCCGTCCGGGGGCCGGGGGCCACCACCGTGCGGTTGGCCCTCCACCGGGCACCGCTGCGCCCGTAGCGTCGAGGTGATCACAAAATCGGGGACGTGGGGGTCGGAGATGGTCACTGCGGGTGCGGTGCTGGGCATGGCACTGGTGGCGTTGGGGCTGGTGCTCACGCCCGGCCCGAACATGGTCTACCTGATCTCCCGGTCGGTGGCGCAGGGCCGCCGGGCCGGGTTGATCTCGCTGCTCGGGGTGGCCGCCGGGTTCGGGGTCTACCTGGCCGCCGCGGTGGCCGGTCTCGCGGCCGTCTTCGTCCTGGTGCCGGCGCTGTACGCGGTGGTGAAGCTGGCCGGGGCGGGCTACCTGCTCTGGCTGGCCTGGCGGACGCTGCGCCCGGGCGGGCGGTCACCGTTCGCGCCGGCGCCGCTGCCGCCGGATCCGGCGCGGCGGCTGTTCACCATGGGCCTGGTCACGAACCTGCTGAACCCGAAGATCGCCATCCTCTACGTCTCGCTGCTGCCGCAGTTCATCGACCCGGCACGGGGGCACCTCGCGGCGCAGAGCCTCCTGCTCGGCCTGACCCAGATCGCCGTCGCCCTGAGCGTGAACGCGCTGATCGTGCTCAGCGCCGGCGCGCTGGCCGGGTTCTTCGCCCACCGGCCGGCGTGGCTGCGGGTGCAGCGGTGGGTGACGGGCACGGCGCTGGCGGGGCTGGCCGTCCGCATCGCCGCCGACCGCTCCCGCGCCGCGATCGCCACGCCCTGAGGCGCCGGGCGGGCGGCCGACGGGCCGGTGACCGGCGCCTCGGTCGCTGACTAGACTTCGCCCTCGATGGACGCCCAGCCCACCCCCACCGAGACCCGCCCCTGCGCCCACTGTGGACGGGCGGTGCCGCAGCGCGTCGGCGCGGGCCGGCCCTTCCGCTACTGCCGGGACAATGACGGCGCCTGCCAGCGCGCCTCGCGCAACAGCCGGATGCGTCACCGCAACGCCCCCGGCCTGACCGGTCAGGTGGCCCGTACCTGGGAGGCGGTGGACCGTCTCGACCAGATCGTGGAGACGCTGAGCGAGGCGCTGCACGCCGAGCTGTCCCCGGTCGGCGTGGAACGGCAGCTGGCCCAGGCCCGCGCCGAGGCGGCCAGCGAGGTCGCGGCGGCGCAGGGCGAACGCGACGAGGCCCGCCACGAGGCCGAGGACGCGGCGGCCGACGCCGCGCGGGCGCGCGAGGAGGCCCGCGCCGCGCTCGCCGACGCGCAGCAGGCGCGGGAGCGGGCCGAGCGCGCCGAGCAGCGGGCCGCCGGGGCCGACGAGCGGGTCCAGCGCGCCGAGGCGGCCCGGGACCAGGCGCGGCGCGAGGTCAGCGCCGCCGAGGCTCTGCGTACCCAGGCCGAGCGGGACCGCGACGCGGCCCGGCACGAGCTGCGGGAGTTGCGCGCCGAGCTGGACACGCAGCGGCAGCGGGTCAGCGACCTCGGCGTCGAACGCGACGCCGTGCGCGCCGACGCCGACCGGGCCGCCCGCGCCGCCGCCGAGGCCACCGAGCGGGCGGAGCGGTGGCGCGTCGAGGTGCAGGACGTGCGGCGCCAGATCGAGCAGGCGCGCACCGACGCCGCCCGGGCCCGCGCCGAGGCGGCCGACGCCGTGCGGGCGCGGGAGCAGGCCGAGCGGTTCCGGGAACGCGCGCAGGTCGCGGCCCAGGAGGCCGACGCCGCCCGGCAGGAGGCCACCGCCGTGGCCGGGCAGCTGCGCGCGGAGTTGTCCGCCGCGGCGACCCAGCGCGACGCCCTCGCGGCCGACCTGGCCGCCGCCCGGCGGGCCGCGGCCACCGCCGAGGGCCGGCTCACCGAGCTGACGGTACGGCTCAGCGCTGCGGAAACCGACCGTGACCTGGCGCAGCGGCGGGTGGCGCAGCTCGGCGACCAGGTCAGCGACCTGGCCCTGGCGTTGGCCCGGCTCGGTCCGGTCCCGGCCGGTGACGTTGCCGGCGCGGCGCCCGACGGGTCGAGCTGAGGTCAGCACGGCCGGTCAGTGGATGCCGGCCATCATGGCGCGGATGTGCCGGGCGAACATCACCGCGCCCAGCCCGAAGGCCACCGACGCCAGGCCGAAGGTGAGGAAGTACGTCGACTCCGACCAGGTCTCGGCGAGCCGGGCCACCTGACCGCCGATGGCGTCGCCGACGGCGGTGGCGAGGAACCACAGGCCCATCATCTGGCTGGCGTACTTCACCGGCGCCAGCTTGGTGGTGGCGGACAGGCCGACCGGGCTCAGGGACAGCTCGCCGGCGACCTGGATGGCGAAGACGGCCACCAGCCACCACGGGGAGACCAGGTCACCGCCCACGGCGGCCTGCGCGGCGGCGGCCATCAGCACGAACGACAGGCCGTTGAGCACCAGGCCGACGGCGAACTTCACCGGGGTGGAGACCCGGTGGCCCAGGCGCAGCCAGAGCAGCGCGAACAGCGGCGCCGCGATGATGATCAGGATGGGGTTGACCGACTGCAGCCAGGACGCGGGGAAGGTGAAGCCGGCCACGTCCCGGTCGGTGCGCTCGGCGGCGAAGATGTTCAGCACCGATCCGGCCTGGTCGTAGATCAGCCAGAACGCGGCGGCGAAGACGAACAGCCACAGGTACGCCTTCATCCGGCTGCGTTCGGTGGCGCTGAGCTCCCGGTCGGTCATGATCCGCGCGAAGTAGCCGATGGTGACCAGCACGGTGACCGCGGTGAGCAGGTTGACCACGGTGTCGACGGTGAACAGGCCGAAGACGGCCAACGCCGCGACGACCAGGACCAGCACCGCCACCACCACCCCGGCGCGGGTCAGCGCGCGGCGGCGGTCCGCGCCGAGCAGCGGGTCGGCGGGGCGGTCACCGGCGTCGCCGAGGTTGCGCCGGCCCAGCGCGTACTGGATCACGCCGAAGGTCATGCCGATGGCGGCGGCGCCGAACCCCAGATGCCAGTTGATCTTCTCACCGAGGAAGCCGGTGATCAGCGGAGCGATGAACGCGCCCAGGTTGATGCCCATGTAGAAGATCGAGAAGCCGGCGTCGCGGCGTGGAGAGTCCCGGTCGTACAGGGCGCCGACCATGGTGGAGATGTTCGGTTTCAGCAGGCCGGTGCCGAGCACGATGAGGGTCATCCCGGCGAACACGCTCCACCGCGCCGGCACCGCCATCACGTAGTGCCCGACGGCGATCACCACGCCGCCCCACAGCACGCTGCGCCGTGCGCCGATCAGCCGGTCGGCGACCCACCCGCCGGGCAGCGCCATCAGGTACACCATCGCGTTGTACGTGCCGTAGACCGCGTTGGCGCTGGACTCGCCGATGCCCAGCCCCTCGTCGGCGACCTCGGCGGTCAGGTACAGCACGAGGATGGCCCGCATCCCGTAGAAGCTGAACCGTTCCCACATCTCGGTGAGGAAGAGCGTGGACAGAGCCCGCGGGTGGCCGAAGAACGTCCGCTCGGCGGGGTCTCGGCGCTCGACCGGCACGTCCTGGGCCATCGCAACCTCCGCTGCACTCGGGCGGTTAACATCCCCGGTGACAGGCGAAACACTCCACCGTTTCGACCCGGCCGGGGACGACCCCGCCGGGTGTCCGCTCTGGCCGGCTACCCTTGGGGCGGCTCACCCGTGGGTGCCTCGCGCCCTCGGGTGGGAATGGCCCGGCGGGGACAGGCCGTTACACCCAGAAGACCAGCACCACGAACGAGGGGAAGTCGATCATGGGCGAGCGTATGCTGCGCGGAAGCCGCCTGGGCGCGGTCAGCTACGAATCCGACCGCAACACGGAGCTCGCGCCGCGTCAGACCCGCGAGTACCTCTGTGCCAAGGGCCACCAGTTCGAGGTGCCGTTCGCCGTCGACGCCGAGGTCCCGACGACCTGGGAGTGCAAGTTCGACGGCAGCGTCGCGCGACTCGTCGACGGCAATGAGCCGGAGCAGAAGAAGGCCAAGCCGCCGCGCACCCACTGGGACATGCTGCTGGAGCGGCGCTCGATCGCCGAGCTGGAGGACATCCTGGAAGAGCGGCTCCAGGAGGTTCGTACCCGCCGCGGCCGGGCCTGAGCCACACCAACCGCACGACGAACGGCGCCCCCCGGGTTCTCCCGGGGGGCGCCGTTCGTCGTGTGCGGGTCAGCTGCGGCCGGGCTCGACGATCTCGCCCTCGATGGCGCGGCCTTCGTCGACGACCGGCTGCTGCGGCTGCGCGCGCGGCGTCGGTTGCGCGGCGCCCTGACGCACCCGCACCGTGCGGGGCCCGAACAGGTCACCGGCGACCATCGACGACACCCGGCGCTCCGCGGTGCGTTGCACCCCGTGCCGGGCCAGTCGACGCAGCGGCGGCACCAGCAGCAGCAGCCCGATCAGACCGCTGACCAGGCCGGGCATCGCCAGCAGCAGGGCACCGGCCAGGCCCACCAGACCGTCGGTGACCTGCCGTCCGGGTGGTTGACCGGCCGCGGCGGCGGCCCGGAAGCCGCGCCACGCCCGCATTCCCTCGCGGCGCAGCAGCACCAACCCCAACAGTGACGCGGCGAACACCAGCAGCACCGCCGCGCCGAAGCCCAGCGCCCGCCCCACCAGGACGAACACCGCCAGCTCCAGCACCACCGCCAGCAGCATGGCCGGCGGTACGAACCTCAGTCCTCGGCGCATCTCACCTCATCGGCTCATCCAGGCACGTGCCCACGTCGCGCCCATCCAGCATGACACGGCCGCGCTCACGGCCACCGCACCTGACCGGTCGGGGTGCCATGCAGGCTGCGGCGCACCGCCTGCCGCCGGTCCTGCACCCCCCACGCGGTGATCCGCCACAGCGCCTCGGCCACGATCCGGGGGCTCATCTTGCTCTCCCCACGCTCGCGTTCGGCGAAGGTGATGGGCACCTCCACGATGCGTACCCCGGCCCGGTGCGCGAGCCGGGACAGCTCCACCTGGAACGAGTAACCCTGCGAGCACACCGACGCCAGGTCGATGGCGTCCAGGGCGCTGAGCCGGTACACCCGGTAGCCGCCGGTGGCGTCGGCGACCGGCATGCCCAACGCCAGGCGCGCGTACAGGTTGCCGCAGCGCGACAGCAGCAGCCGCCGCAGCGGCCAGTTCACCAGCCGCGCGCCACTGGTCCACCGGGAGCCGATCACCACGTCGGCGTCGCGGGCGGCCTGCAGCAGCGCCGGCAGGTCCTCCGGGGCGTGTGACCCGTCGGCGTCCATCTCCACCACCGCCTGGTAGCCGCGCTCGCGCGCCCAGGCGAAACCGGCCAGGTACGCCGCCCCGAGGCCCTGTTTGCCCTCACGGTGCAGCACGTGCACCCGCGCGTCGGCGTCGGCGAGGGCGTCGGCGAGGGCCCCGGTGCCGTCGGGGCTGTTGTCGTCGGCGATGAGGACCTCCACCGGCGGTGCGGCCCGCCGGACCCGGTCCACGATCGCGGCGACGTTGTCGACCTCGTTGTAGGTGGGGATCACCACCAGCACCCGACCGATTCCGGGCACCCCGGTGGCCGGCCGGGTCGTCTCGGTCGCCTGGATCACGGTTCCTCCGCTCCCGCCGGCGTACCGGCTGCTGCTATCCGGGCGTGGTGCGCTCGCGGCGGCGCAGCACCGCCGCGCCGGCCAGGGCCGCGACGGCCAAACCGGCCAGCGCCGCCTCCGGCCACCAGCCCAGGCGGGTGGCGAGGGTGCGCCCGTCGTCGAGGCGCAGCTGCCGCACCACGACCTCGCGGGTGTTGAACCCGGTGGCGTCGCTTACCCGGCCGTCCGGGGACACGAACCCGGACACCCCGACCGTGGAGGCCATCAACGCCGGTCGGCCGTGCTCCACCGCGCGCAGCCGCACCATGGCCATCTGCTGGCGGGCCTCCGCCACGTCGAAGGTGGCGTTGTTGGTCTGCACGACCAGCAGTTGCGCGCCGCCGGTGACGGTGTCGCGGACCACCTCGTCGTAGGCGACCTCGAAGCAGATCACGTCACCGAGCACGGCCGGGCCGGCGCGGACCACGCCGGGGGTGGTGCCGGGTACGAAGTCGGAGCGGATCAGGTCGACCTGCTTGCTGACCATCCGTGCGACGTCGCGCAGCGGCACGTACTCGGCGAACGGCACGGGGTGGCGCTTGGTGTACAGCTGCGCCATGTCCGCTCCGGTGCCGGGGTGCCACAGGATGCCCGCGTTGCGCACCTGCCCGGCGCCGGGGCCGAGCAGTACGGCGCCGACCAGGATGGGCGCTTTGACCGCGTCGGCGGCCTGGGAGATCCGGGCGCCGGCGGTGGGGTTGCGCAGCGGGTCGATGTCGCTGGAGTTCTCCGGCCACACCACCAGGTCGGGTTGGGTCTGGCTGCCGGCGGTGACGCGGGCGGCCAGCTCGAGGGTGGCGTCGACGTGGTTGTTGAGCACCGCCTGCCGTTGGGCGTTGAAGTCCAGGCCCAGGCGCGGCACGTTGCCCTGCACGATCGCCACGGTGACCGGGGCGCCGGCGCCGCCGGTGGCGACGGGCACCAGCAGGCTCGCCGCGCACAGCGCGACCGCGGCGGCGGCCGGGACGGCCACCGGCAGCCAGCGCCGCGCCGGCCCGCCCGGTTGTGGGTCGCCGGTTCGTCGCCAGGCGGCGGTGAGCAGCAGCCCGCCGGCGACGGCCACGGCGAAGGTGACCAGCGGGGCGCCGCCGAGCGCGGCAAGGCGCAGCAGCGGCGAGGAGTCCTGGCTGAAGGCCAGCCGGCCCCACGGGAAACCGCCGAACGGGGTGCGGTCGCGCAGCGCCTCCTGCCCGACCCAGAGCAGGCCGGTCAGCGCCGGCCAGGCCCAGCGGCTGCGCTCGGCCAGCGGCGACACCCAGGCGCTGGCCGCGCCGAGCAGCGCCAGGTAGCCGGCCTGCAACAGCGACAGCAGCACCCACGGCAGGTAGCCGGTGTGCAGGTTCGTCCAGGCCAGCAGCGGGGCGAAGAACGCCACCCCGGTCAGGAAGCCCAGGCCGGCGCCGGCGCGCAACCGGCGGCGGTGCGCCGCGGCGGCCAGCAGTGCCACGCCCACCGGCGCGAGCGGCCACACCCCGTACGGGGGAAACGCCGCCAGCAGAGCCAGGCCGGCGACCACGGCCATCGGCGCGGCCACCCGCAGCGGCAGCGGCCGGCGGGTTGGGGCGTCAGCGGTGGGCGCCGCCGGCGCGGGGCTCTGGGCCTGGTCCACGGCCGTCACCGCAGCTTCACCTCGATCACGTGGCGAAGGCTACCCGGCCGGCGGTGCGATCGGCCGGTGGCACCGGGCAGCCGGGAACGGACCACCCGGCGGGAATGAAATCGGGGCGCGGCTCGCGCCGCGCCCCGATGCTCCCAGGCCCTCCCCGGCCGGTGGGGCGGGATGGGGCACGCCGACCTTCGGACCGACCGGACGCGGACTGGCTGCCCCCGCCGGGCCGTTGTCTACTGGCCGTGCACCTCACCCTGCCCGTACACCGGTAACCGCGACCGGTTCGCGCCGCCCCGCCGACCCCCGCCCGCTGGACCTGGCCGCCGCGACGATGACGCTTGAGATGTCGCTCGGCCAGCGGACGAAGGGACGAAGCGAACAACAGCCGCTTCCCGTAGTAGGACTCAAAGACGGTACGTGTTGCACCCCGGCTGCTGTCAACCCGCCCCCGGCCTGTCGTGTGGTGTACCACGGCGTGTCGGTCGGCGTGTCTCAATCCGTGCAGAGGTGGTGGCGCAGCAGTGCCCGCGCGGCGGTCGGGTGCTCCTCGGCGAGCAGCCCCCCGGCGGCCAGCACGTAGTCGACGTCGACCACCGGCCGGGCGGCGCGCGGCAGCGGCCACCCGCCGGCGTGGTCGGCGAGCACGGCGGCGAGGATCCGCTCCGCGGATTCGGTCGGCGCGTGTCGCAGTACCCCGCCGGAGCCGACGATCAGCCGCACGTCGCGCAGGTCCCGCCCGGCGCGTTCGCCGGTGGCGGCGCCGCGGGCGTGCCGGCGCAGCGCGACCGTCGCCGCGAGGGTGGCGATGCGGGCGTCGGTGTCCCGTTCGGCGTCGTCGTCGGCCAGGAACGCCGGGTCGGCGGCGCGTCGGGCCGCCGCCGCGGCGAGGTGTTCCTGCTCGTCGGCGGTGAGCAGCCGCTCCTCGGCGGCGGCGCGTACCACCCCGGGGGCGCTCCACCGCATGCCCAGGTCACCCTCGACGGTGCGGGCCCGCCACAGGTTGCCGGCGACCTCCCGGCCCGGCCCGGTGGCCCGCTCGTCGGGGGTCAGCACCGAGTACACGTCGGTGGTGGCCCCGCCCACGTCGACGACGGCGAGGTCCCCGCCGATGGTGTCGGCGAGCACCTCCACGCCGGTGAGCACCGCGTCGGGGGTGGCCGCGCGGACCAATCGGGCGAAACGGGTGCCCCGGGACAGCCGTTTACCGCCGATGACGTGGCGCAGGAACACCGCGCGGATCGCCGCCCGCGCTCCGGCGGGGGCGAGCACCCCGATGCGGGGCAGCACGTTGTCCGCGGCGGTCACGGGCACCCCGGCCGCGTCGAGCAGCGCGGCCAGCTCGTCGCGGACGTCGGCGTTGCCTGCGAGCACCACGGGCACCCGCCAGCGGGCCCGGGCCAGCCGGGTGGCGTTGTGCGTGATCGTCTCGGCGTCACCGCCGTCGGTGCCGCCGACCAGCAGCACCACGTCGGGTCGGGCGGCCCGCAGCGCGCTCACCTGCGCCGCACCGAGCCGGCCGGCCGCCACGTGCACCACGTGCGCGCCGGCGGACAGCCCGACGCGGCGGCCGGCCTGGGCGGTGACCAGCGGCTCGTAGCCGATCACGGCCAGCCGCAGCCCCCCGCCGGCGGACGAGCAGACGTAGCAGGGCAGGTCCCGTCCGCCGAGCCCGGTGGTCGCCGCGGCGATCGCGGCGTCCAGGCCGTGCAGCACGTCGCTTCGCACGGTCGTCGGCGCGGACGCCGCCGCGACCAGCGCCCCGGCGGCCAGGTCCACCACCGCGACCTTGGTGTACGTGGAGCCGACGTCCGCGCAGACCGCGAGCGTCACGACGCGGCGGGTACGACCACGGTGCCGGTCGCGGTGACCGCCACGATCGGCGGGTCCAGCACCTCGGCGGCGGACTCGGAGCGCTCCGGCCGGCCCCGGCACACCACCCGCGCCGCGAAGTCGATGGTGCGGCTGCGGGTGCCCACCCGGGTGACCGTGGCGGTCACCTCCAGCACGTCGCCGGCCTTCATCGGCGCCTTGAACTGCACGTCGGAGTACGACGCGAACAGCCCCTCGTCGCCGTCGGTGCGGATGCACACCTCCGTGGCCACGTCACCGAACAGGCCCAGCGCGTACGCGCCGTCGACCAGGTTGCCGGCGTAGTGGGCGTGCGCGTACGGCACGTACCGCCGGTGGGTGACGGTCAGACCGACCCGGGAGTCACTCATCACTTCGCCTTCTTCTGCGTGGTCAGGGCGTGCACCAGGTAGCTGGCCACCTCGCCCGGGGTGGTGCCGCGGCCGAAGATCCGGTCCACGCCCAGCTCCGCGGTCATCGTCTCGTCGAAGCGGGGCCCGCCGACGATCAGCAGCGGCCGCTTCCCGGCCGGCATCGCCTCCCGGAACGCCGCGGACATCTCCCGGGTGTTGTGCAGGTGCGCGTCGCGCTGGGTGACGACCTGCGACACCAGCACCGCGTCGGCCTTCTCCACCCGGGCGGCCTCCACCAGCTCCGGCACGCTGACCTGCGCGCCCAGGTTGGTGACCTTCAACTCCCGGTAGTACTCCAGGCCCTTCTCACCGGCGATGCCCTTGACGTTGAGGATCGCGTCGATGCCGACGGTGTGCGCGTCGGTGCCGATGCACGCCCCCACCACCGACAGCTTGCGCCGCAGCCGCGCCCTGATCACGGCGTTGACCTCCTTGGCCGACAGCAGCGGGAAGTCACGCTCCACCACCTGCACCGCGGCCAGGTCGACCAGGTGGTTCACCCGCCCGTACACCACGAAGAAGGTGAACCCGTCGCCCATCGGTTTGGCGTGCACCAGCATCGCCGGGTCGATGCCCATCCGGTTGGCCAGCTGGATCGCCGCGCCCTCGGCCCGCTTGTCGTGCGGCACCGGCAGCGTGAACGACACCTGCACCATGCCGTCGCCGGTGGTGTCCCCGTACGGCCGGACGATCTTCTTCTCGGCGCCGGCGGCGCCCATCTCGACGGTGCTCATGCGGCCGGCCCCTCCAGGATCTCGGTGGCGGGGTTGTAGTAGTCGACGTCGTGGGCCGCCACCCCGGCCAGGCCCTTGCCGCGGTCCGCCGGCCGCTTCATGATCCCGAAGGTGCCCTCGGCGATGGCGGTCAGCAACGACTGCTCACCGATGCGCTCCAGCAGATCGAGGGCCTCACCGAGGACCTGGTCGGCGCGGCGGCGGATGAACCCGCCGGGCGCGGGCACGAAGTCCTCGTGCAGCCCACCGGCGGCACCCAGCACGTAGCGCACGTTCTGCAGGGCGATGTCACGGTCGGACAGCCACGGCGTCACCACCGCCTCGGTCATCATCCCGACCAGCAGGATGCCCTGCCCGGTCAGCGCGCCGGCCAGGTTGAAGAACCCGTCGAGCAGGTTGCCGCGGAACACGTCGCCGGTCATGTGCTTGGTCGGCGGCATCCACTTCAGCGGCGCGTCCGGGAACAACTCCCGGGCCAGCAGCGCGTGCGCCAACTCCAACCGGAACGACTCCGGCACGTCCGGGTTGATCTCGAAGGCGTGCCCCAGCCCCAACTGCCAGTCCGCCAGCCCCGCCTCGTGCGCGAAGAACTCGTTGAGCAGCTGCGACACCGTCACGGTGTGCGCCTCGTCGACCGCATCAGCGGTGGTGAGGTAGTTGTCCTCACCGGTGTTGATGATGATCCCGGCGCGGGCGTGCACCTGCCGGGAGAACCGCTGGTCGACGAACGTACGGATCGGGTTGATGTCGCGGAACAGGATGCCGTACATCGAGTCGTTGAGCATCATGTCGAGGCGTTCCAGCCCCGCCAGGGTCGCCATCTCCGGCATGCACAACCCGGACGCGTAGTTGGTTAGCCGCACGTAGCGGCCCAGCTCCCGCGACGACTCGTCCAGCGCGGCGCGCATCAACCGGAAGTTCTCCTGCGTGGCGTACGTGCCGGCGAAACCCTCCCGGGTGGCGCCCTCGGGCACGTAGTCCAGCAGCGACTGCCCGGTGGAGCGGATCACCGCGATCATGTCCGCGCCGGCGCGCGCCGCGGCCTGCGCCTGCGGGATGTCCTCGTAGATGTCCCCGGTGGCCACGATCAGGTAGATCCACGGCCGCTGCTTCGGGTCACCGTGCCGCTTGATCAGACGCTCGCGCTCGGCGCGGCGCTGGTCGATGCGGCGGACGCCGGCGCCGACGGCCCGCCGGGCCGCCTTACGGGCGGCGGTCGCGTCCCGGCCAGTGGGCTGGGTGAAACGCACCGACCCGGCCGCGGCCTTCTGCGCCAGCAACGTCACGTCGCTGATCTGCTCGCGGGCCAGGGCGTCGAACACCGGCACCGCCACCCCGTGCCCGAGGCCCACGTCCGCGACGACCGCGTCGACGAGACGGTTCACCCAGGGAATGCCGTCGGGGTCGGCGCCGGTCACCCCGGCCAGCCGCAGCACCGCCCGTTCCACCGACACGGTGGTGTGGCTGCGCGCCAGGTCCACCACCGGTTGCCCGGCGCGACGCGCCAACTCCCGCGCCCGCGCCACCAGCGCCGGATCAAGGTCAAGCTTGCCGGTCACGCCGCCACCTCGCTGTTTCGACGGTCCGCTCGCTCACGCGGACCCCTCCTGATAGATGACCTCACCGCGCAGCACCGTGCTGCGGCACACCGGCAGCGGCGTGGGATCGTCGGGACCCCGCAGCTCCGGGTCCTCGGCCAGCAGCACCGGCAGGCCCCGCTCGGTGCCCGCCGGCGTGGACCACACCGCGAACGTCGCCGGCGCACCCAGCGCCAACACCCCCTCGGTGTCCAGGTGCACCGCCCGCCACCCGCCGCGGCTGTGCGCGGCGAACGCCGCCCGCACGCTCATCCGCTGCGCCGGATTGTGGTGCGACGCCGCCGCCCGCACCGAACCCCACGGGTCCAGCGGCGTCACCGGCGAGTCCGACCCGAACGCCAACGCCACCCCGACACCGTGCATGGCACCCATCGGGTTGGACTCCAACGACCGGTCCAGACCCAACCGGGCCTCGTACATCCGGCCCGCGCCGCCCCACAACCGGTCGAACGCCGGCTGCATGCTCGCCACGATCCCGTACTCCACGAACCCGGCGATCAGTCGCTTGCTCATGATCTCCGCGTGTTCGACGCGGTGCCGGGCGGCACGCAGCCGCTCCACGCCCAGCGTCGCGGCCGCCGCCGTGAAACCGTCCAGGACCGTGCCGATCGCCGCGTCCCCGATCGCGTGGAAGCCGCCCTGCAGGCCGTGCGCCGCGCAGTCGAGCAGATGGTCACGCACCTGCTCGACGCTGAGGTACCCGTGCCCGCACCCGTCACCGTCGCCGTAGGGCTGCGACACGTGCGCGGTACGCGACCCCAGCGCCCCGTCGGCGAACAGGTCACCACCGGCACCCACCGCACCCAGCTCCCGGGCGCGCGCCGCACCACCCAGCTCACCCCAGTACCCGTACACCTCGGGCAGCCCGGCACCGGAGATGCCCAGCAGGCCGGTGAAGTCCTCCTCGTCGGAGATGTCCGGGCCACCGCACTCGTGCACCGCCGCGATACCCAACGACGCCGCGTGTTGCAGGGCCACCCGCTGCGCGGCGACCCGCTGCGCCCGCGTCACCGACCCCTGCGCCGCCGCCCGCACCACATGGTGCGCGTCGCGCCGCAGCCACCCCGACGGGTCGTAGCCGGGCGCGGCCGCCGCCTGCGGACACGCCGCCAGCAACGCCGACGACACCAACGCCGAGTGGATCGACGCCTGCGACAGGTACACCCGTCGGCCCCCGGCCGCCCGGTCCAGCGCCGCCGCGTCCGGCAGCGTCGCGTCCGGCCAGCTCGACTCGTCCCAGCCGTGCCCGAGCACCACCGCGTCGCCCGGCAGGCCGGCGGCGAACCCCGCCACCGCGTCGAGCAGTTGCCCCGCCGAGCGCACCCGCGACAACTCCAGCCCCGACAGCGCCAGCCCCGTGTCGGTGGCGTGCACGTGCGCGTCGACGAACGCCGGTGTCACCAGCGCCCCGTCCAGCTCCACCACCCGGTCCGCGGCCGGCGCGTCACCGTCCGCGCCCAGCCAGGCGATCCGCCCATCGGAGACCAGCAGCGCGGTCGCGCTCGGGTCGGCGGGGCAGTGCAGCACGCCGCCGCGGTACAACGTCGAGGGGTTCGTCATGTCCTCAGTCTGCCGCGAGCCGCGACGTGAACAGCTGACGCACCCCCGGCTCGGAGCGCAGCAGCCCCAACGCCAGCTCGGCGTGCCCCGGCACGTAGCCGTTGCCGACCAGCATGGTCACGTCCGCGGCGAGCCCCTCGGCGCCCAGCGCCGCCGCGGAGAAACTGGTCGCCATCGAGAAGAAGATCACCGTGCCGCCGTCCGCGGTGGCCAGGACCGCGCCGTGCTCGCAGCCGGGCACGTCCACGCAGACCACCGTCACGTCCGCCGGCGTGCCCAACGCGGTGGTCACCGCCGTCGACAGCGCCACCGGGTCGCGGGCGTCGGCCAACGCGACCGCCGAGGCCAGGCCGGCGGCGCTCAGCGCGTCGCGCTCGGCGGCCACCGGAACCACCCCGACGGTACGCGCGGCGCCCGCCCGCCGCGCCGCGGCGAGCGACAGCGACCCGCTCTTGCCGGCCCCACCGATCACCGCCACGCTCACCGGCGTCGGGTCGCCCACGCGCCGCCGGTCGTCGACGTAGCGCGACACCACCCGCGCGGTCAGCGCCGGCGCCCCGCACACGTCGAGCACCGCCAGGGACAGCTGCGGGTCCTCGTCGTCGGGCAGCACCGCGGCGATCGACCGGGCGAACAGGATCGCCCACCCGTCGCAGGGCACCTGCTCGCTGCGCCCGTCCCAGCGGATGAGCCCATCGGTGATCACCAGGGGGGTCAGCGTCAGCGACACCAGGGTGGCCACCCGCTCGCCCGGCTTGAGCCCCAGCGGGGACCGCCGCCCGGCCTCCTCGACCGTGCCGATCAGCATGCCGCCGGAGCCGGTCACCGGGTTCTGCATCTTCCCCCGGGTGGTGATGATCTCCAGGACCTCGGCGCGCACCGCGTCGCCGTCGCCGCCGTGCTTCTCCGACAACTGCCGGAAGCTCGCCGCGTCCAGGTTGAGCCGCTGCACCCGGATGCGCACCTCGTTCGGCGCGATCGCGGCGGACGCGTCCAGCCGCCAGGCCGCCTGCGGCAGCACCCCCGCCGGTTGCACGACGCGGTGCAGACCCACCGGTGACGTCACGCCGACCTCCCCTGTCCAGCCGCCCGAAGCCCCGGTCGGGGGATCGCGTCGCGGGAAAACTTACGGCAGACTAATTTCTTCACCGGATATTTTCCAGTAGCCTTCGGTTCCGTTGATCACCGAAGCAGACCGAAGGAGGGGCCGTGACCCAGACCCAACCGGTTGAGACCATCCCTCAACCTCGTCACGCCCCGGTCGCGGTGCCGACCGCCGGGCAGCCCTACGAGTACCGCCGCAACCCCCTGGTCGAACCCGACTGGACCCGCTTCCCCGGCTGGCGTCACGTCACCCGCGACCAGTGGGAATCCGCCCAGTGGCAGCGCGTCAACTGCGTCAAGAACATCAAGCAGCTGCGCGCCGTCCTCGGCGACCTCGTCGACGACACCTTCTACGCCGACCTCGAGGCCGACCAGAAGGCCCTGGCCACCATGTCCATGCTGGTGCCGCCACAAATGATCAACACGATGGTGCCCTTCGCGCCGATGACCACCGAGGCGTTCCTCGCCGACCCCATCCGGCGCTACATGATCCCCGTCGCCTCCGACCGCCGCACCGACTGGCCCTCACACCCCTACGCCAGCCGTGACTCGCTGCACGAGCACGACATGTGGGTCGCCGAGGGCCTCACCCACCGCTACCCCACCAAGGTCCTCGCCGAGCTGCTCTCCACCTGCCCCCAGTACTGCGGGCACTGCACCCGGATGGACCTCGTCGGCAACTCCACCCCCGCCGTCGACAAGCTCAAGCTCACCCTCAAGCCCGTCGACCGCTACGACGCCCACATCGCCTACCTCAAGGCCCACCCCGGCGTCCGCGACGTCGTCGTCTCCGGCGGCGACGTGGCCAACGTGCCCTGGCGCAACCTCGAGTCGTACCTCATGCGCCTGCTGGAACTGGAGACGGTCCGCGACATCCGGCTCGCCACCAAGGCCCTCATGGGCCTGCCCCAGCACTGGCTGCAACCCGACGTCGTCGAGGGCCTGGAGCGCGTCGCCCGCACCGCCGGCCGCCGCGGCGTCAACCTCGCCATCCACACCCACGTCAACCACGCCCAGTCGCTCACCCCGCTGGTCGCGAAGGCCGCCCAGACCGCCCTCGACGTCGGCGTACGCGACGTCCGCAACCAGGGCGTGCTCATGCGCGGCGTCAACGCCACCGCCCCCGACCTGCTCGACCTCTGCTTCGCCCTACAGGGCGAAGCTGGCATCCTGCCGTACTACTTCTACATGTGCGACATGATCCCCAACGCCGAACACTGGCGGGTCCCGGTCTGGCACGCCCAGCAGCTCCAGCACGACATCATGGGCTACCTGCCCGGCTACGCCACCCCCCGCATCGTCTGCGACGTGCCGTTCGTCGGCAAGCGCTGGGTGCACATGCTCACCGACTACGACCGTGAGCGCGGCATCTCCTACTGGACCAAGAACTACCGCACCTCCATCGAATCGGCCGACCTGGAGGCGCTCAACAAGCGCTACGCCTACTACGACCCGATCGACACCCTGCCCGACAGCGGGCAGCAGTGGTGGGCCGCACACCGCGACGACTGACCCCACCCAGCCCCGGGAACACCGGTTCCCGGGGCTGCCGGGCAACTATCGTCCACCCCCATGGGACACCCGCGGCCCGCCGACCGGGTCACGCCCGTCGAGGTCTTCTTCGACGTCGTCTTCGTCCTCACCATCACCCAGCTCACCCACGTCCTCGAAACCCACCTCACCTGGGCCGGCCTCGGCCACACCGTGCTGATCTTCGGGCTGCTCTGGTACCTCTACACCGGCTACGCCTGGCTCACCAACCACGTGCCACCCCACACGGCCACCGCCAAGGCGCTGCTCTTCGCCGGCATGGCCGGCTTCCTGCTCACCGCCGTCGCCCTACCCGACGCGCTCGCCGACACCGGCCTGCTCTTCGCCCTCGGCTACCTGATCGTCGTCGTCGTACACCTGATCATGTTCGTGCGCTCCGACGCCCGCGCCGGCGTCCACCGGCTCGCCCCCTACAACGTCGCCGCCGCCCTGCTCGTGCTCGCCGCCGCCGCGTTCACCGGCCCCGCCGTATTCGTCCTCTGGACCGCAGCCGTGCTCACCCAGGCCGTCCTGCCCTACCTGCTCCCCCGCCACTCCTGGATCGGCGTCGCCGCCGCCTTCCACCTCGGACCCGATCACTTCGTCGAACGACACGGCCTGCTCGTCATCGTCGCCCTCGGCGAATCCGTCGTCGCCATCGGCATCGGCGTACCCACCGACCAGCTCACCGCCGGCACCGCCGCCACGGTCGTGCTCGCCCTCGCCCTGCCCGCCGCCCTGTGGTGGACCTACTTCGCCGACAGCCGACCCGCCACAGCCGCCCTCACCGACACCGAACCCGCCGAACGCACGCGGATGGCCGCCCGCACCTACGTCCTGCCGCACTTCCTTCTGCTCCTCGGCGTCATCCCCACCGCCGCCGGCCTGCACGCCGCCGTCGCCCACCCCGACGAGCCGGCCAGCCCCGGCGCCGCCCTCGCCCTCAGCGGCGGCGTCGCGCTCTACCTGGCCGGCGTCTCCGCCGCCCGCCGCGCGCTGCACGTGCCCATCGCGCCCAGTCGACCCGTCGCGGCCCTGCTGGTCCTCGCCACCGTCGCCATCGGCGTCACCCTTCCCGGCGCCGTGCAGATCGTCACGATCACCGCAGTGCTGGTGCTGATGCTCCTCGCCGGCGACCGTTCGCCCCGTCGCCACCGCACCCGGCCGGCGACCGGTTAGGTCATCGCCCCGCCGGCCCAGGGCTCGTCCCGGCCGCTCCGGCGGCGGCCAGCACCTCCGACAGCGGCGCCGGGACCAGGCCACGCTCGCGCAGCCCGGCCAGGATGTGCGGCAGCGCCTCGTCGGTCATCGCGGCGTTCGCCTCGGTCACGTGCATGATCACAATCGAACCCGGGCGCACGTTGTCCAGCACCGCCCGCACGATCGGCTCCCACGCGGTGGCGAAGGGATCACCACTGACCACGTCCCCGTCGACCACCGTCACGCCGAGCGGCGCGAGCGCGGCCAACGCCGTCGGGTCGTGACACAGACCCGGGAAGCGGAAATACCGGGTCTGCCGGCCGCCGTACGGTTCCATCGCCTGGAAGGTCCTCGCCACGGTGCCGGTCATGCCGTTCGCCGCCACCCGGGGCAGGTCGTAGCAGTCGTCGGTGAACGCCTCGTGCCCGTAGGTGTGGTTGGCCAACTCGAAGCGCGGGTTGCCGGCGAGCCGCCGGGTGACCTCCGGGTACCGCTCGACCCACTTGCCGGTCAGGAAGAAGGTCGCCGGAACATCCTCCCGCTCCAGCAGATCGAGGATGCGCAGGTTGGCGTAGGACTTCACCCGACCGGACCGCAGGTTGCCCAGCATCCCGTCGGTCATGTCCGCGTCGAAGGTCAACGCGACGCGGTTGCCGACCCGCGGTCCGTGCCGCACCACCGGCGGCCGGCTCCCCAACGGCGTTGCACCGGGAACCCCGACCACCAGGGCGCTCGGCCCTTCAGTGGCACCACCCGACGGCTCGGGATCAGCGGCGGGCCGGGTCGGCGCGGCGACGGCGGTCGACCGGCGCGGCACCGGTGCCGTGGAGAGCGCCACCGCGGACGCGGCGACGCCGACGGCAGCCGCCGCCATCAGCACACCGAACAGCGAACGTGGCCGAGGTCGAAGCACGCCGGTTCATGGCAGACGCGAGGACGACTCACTGTCCCCTGTGGCGGCGCAGCACCGATGGCCGGCTTCGAGGACGCGGTGGCGCTCACCCCGCGGCGCCGCGCGGCGCGTACATGATGACCGCGACGCCGAGCAGGCAGATCGCCGCGCCGGCCACGTCCCACCGGTCCGGTCGGAAACCGTCCACCACCATCGCCCAGCCCAGCGACCCCGCCACGAACACCCCGCCGTACGCGGCCAGGATCCGCCCGAAGTGCGCGTCCGGCTGGAACGTGGCGACGAAGCCGTAACAGCCGAGCGCGACCACGCCGGCGGCGATCCACCACAGGCCGCGCTGCTCCCGCCAGCCCTGCCAGACCAACCAGGCTCCACCGATCTCGGCCAGCGCGGCCAGCACGAACAGCAGCAGCGAACGCAGCACCGTCACCCGCCGACCCTAGCCGGCCGCACGCGACGGGTCCCCGGGCAGCACCCGCCGGGGACCCGTCGACCGCTCGGGTCACTTGTTGAAGGCGTCCTTGATCTTGCTGCCGGCCTCCGTGACGTTCTGCTTGGTACGTGCGTTGCGCTGCTGGCTGGCGCCGTCGCCGCGCATCGGCTCGTTGTTGGTCGCGTCGCCGATCCGCTCCTTGGCGGCACCGGCAAGCTGCTCGGCCTTGGTGCGTGCCTTCTCGGTGAAGCTCATCGCGCCCTCCTCCGTCTGCCGATTGTCCGCGTCGCTTGCCCGTGTCCCCGGGGCCGAAACGCTTGTCGCGGCCCGCACACCGCGTAGGGCATCCTAGGAAGATAGGCAAGAGGACATCCACGGCCCCGAGTCGATCACCCAGTGCCCAACCGGACGGCGGCATCCGAGCTCGGCCGGTGGTGCGGCGCCACCGGGTGGTTAACTGGCCGCATGGGAGAGCTCCTGCTGATCCGGCACGGCGAGACCACCTGGAGCGCCACTCGACGGCACACCTCGTACACCGACCTGGAGCTGACCCCCGACGGTGAGCGACAGGCCCGCACCCTCGCGGCGTTCCTGGCCGGACGGCAGTTCATCCGCGTACTGTCCAGCCCCCGCTCGCGGGCCCTGCGCACCGCGCAGCTGGCCGGCCTCACCGTCGACGCGGTCGACGAGGACCTCAGCGAGTGGAACTACGGCGAGTACGAGGGCCGCACCACCGTCGACATCCACGAGGACGATCCGCACTGGAACCTCTGGACCGACGGGTGCCCCGGCGGAGAGTCACCCAGCGAGGTGGGTGACCGCCTCGACCGGGTGCTGGCCCGGGTCACTCCCCTGCTGGACCGGGGCTCCGTGGCCCTGGTGGGCCACGCGCACAGCCTGCGGGTGCTCGGCGCCCGCTGGATCGGGCTGCCCCCGTCGGCCGGCGCCCGACTCTGGCTGGAGACCGCCACCGTCAGCACCCTGGGTCACGAGCACGGCCGGCAGGTCATCATGCGGTGGAACCAGCCGGCTCCTCCGGCGCCCGGGACCGCCCCCGATTCGGCGGGCCGGCACTGATCTTCGGCGGCCGGTTCTCGTACGGGGTGGAGAGCACCACCGTGGTGCGGGTGGTGACGTTCGCCGACGTACGGATCTCCTGCAGAACCCGCTCCAGGTCGGTCGGGCTGGCCACCCGTACCAGCAGCAGGTAGAAGTCCTCCCCCGCCACCGAGTAGCAGGAGTCGATCTCGGGCAGGTGGGCCAGCCGCTCCGGCGCGTCGTCGGGCTGGGACGGGTCGAACGGCCGGATCGCCACGAACGCGGTCAGCGGCAGGTCCAGCGCCTCGAAGGAGACCCGGGCGGCGTACCCCTTGAGCACGCCGCGCTGCTCCAGCCGGCGCACCCGCTGGTGCACCGCGGACACCGACAGCCCCACCTTCTCGGCCAGGTCGGTGTACGACAGCCGGCCGTCAGCGGTCAGCGCGGCGACGATGGCACGGTCGATCTCCTCCACGGCGAGCAACCTACCGGTAAATCCGCCCGACGGCGACGAGGTGACCGCCGGGCGGGGCGGCCGGTGGGCCACGGTGGACCCACCGCAGCCGCACCGCGACGCAACGTCGGCGCGGTCAGCCCTTCGCGAGCGCCCGGGAGATCACCAGGCGCTGGATCTGGTTGGTGCCCTCCACGATCTGCAACACCTTGGCCTCGCGCATGTACCGCTCCACCGGGTGGTCGGCCACGTAGCCGGCACCGCCGAGCACCTGCACCGCGTCGGTGGTCACCCGCATCGCCACGTCGGTGGCGAAGAGCTTCGCCTTGGCCGCCTCGATGGAGTACGGCCGGCCGGCGTCGCGCAGCCGCGCCGCGGCGAGCATCAGCGCCCGGGCCGCGGAGATCTGGGTGGCCGCGTCGGCCAGCAGGAACCCGAGCCCCTGGAAGTCGATGATCGCCTGGCCGAACTGCTGCCGCTCGCGGGCGTAGCTCACCGCGTAGTCCAGTGCGGCCTGGGCCAGCCCCACCGCGCAGGCGGCGATGCCGAGCCGGCCGGAGTCCAGGGCGGACATCGCGATGGTGAAGCCCCTGCCCTCGCCGCCGATCAGCCGGTCGGCGGGCACCCGCGCCTCGTCGAAGGCGATCTGCGCCACCGGGGAGGAGCGGAGGCCCATCGTGCGTTCCGCCGCCTGCGGCGCGATGCCGGGGGTGCCGGCGTCGGCGAGCAGGCAGGAGATGCCCTTCGGGCCGGGACCGCCGGTACGGCAGAAGACGTTGAAGAAGTCCGCCGAGCGCGCGTGGGTGATCCACGCCTTGGTGCCGCTGACCAGGTATGCGTCGCCGTCACGGACGGCCCTGGTGGTCAGCGAGGCCGCGTCCGAGCCACCCTGCGGCTCGGACAGGCAGTACGCGCCCAGCAGCTCGCCGCCGATCATGTCGGGCAGCAGCTTGCGCTGCTCGTCGGTGCCGAACGCGGCCACCGGGTAGCAGGACAGGGTGTGCACGCTGACCGCCTCGGCCACCGCGAGCCAGCGGCTGGCGAGGATCTCCAGCACCTGCAGGTACACCTCGTACGGCTGGGCGGCCCCGCCGTGCTCCTCCGGGTACGGCAGGCCCAGCAGCCCGGCGCGGCCGAGGGTGCGCAGCACCTCGCGGGGGAACTCGGCGCGCTCCTCGAAGGCGGCGGCCTTCGGCGCGAGCTCGCGGTCGGCGAGCTCGGTGGCGAGGTCCAGCAGGTCGTGGGCCTCGTCGGTGGGGAGGATCCGGTCGATCGTCATAGCGCGATGAGCTCCGTGGTGGTGGTGTTGAGCCGTTGCACGCCGTCCGTGGTGCAGACGACGATGTCCTCGATGCGGGCGCCGTGCCGGCCCGCCAGATAGATCCCCGGTTCGATGGAGAACGCCATCCCGGCCTCCAGCGGCCGGTCGTTGCCGGCCACCAGGTAGGGCTCCTCGTGCCCGTCCAGGCCGATGCCGTGGCCGGTGCGGTGCAGGAACGCCGGCCCGAAGCCGGCGGCGGCGATGGGTTCCCGGGCGGCGGCGTCGCCCGCCGCGCCGGTGATCCCGGGCCGCACCGCGGCCACCGCGGCGCGCTGCGCGTCGCGCAGCACCGCGTAGTACTCCACGAAGTCGGCCGGTGCCGGCCCGCCCGCGACGTAGGTGCGGGTGCAGTCGGAGCGGTAGCCCGACGGCATGGTGCCGCCGATGTCGACCACCACCGGCTCACCGGCGCCGATCGGCCGGTCGGAGGTGCCGTGGTGCGGGCTGGCGCCGTTCGGCCCGGCGGCCACGATGACGAAGTCCACGCTCACGTGCCCGGCGGCCCGGATCGCCGCGGCGATGTCGGCGGCCACCTCGGCCTCGGTGCGTCCGGGGCGCAGCCACTGGCCCATCCGCTCGTGCACCGCGTCGATGGCCGCGCCGGCCTCCGCGAGCGCCGCCACCTCGGCCGGGGACTTGCGGATCCGCAGCTCGGCCAACACTTCGGAGGCGAGCCGCTGGGTGGCGCCGGGCAGCGCGGCGCGCAGCGCGAGGACCTGCTCGGCCCACATCCGGTCGGCCAGCCCGACCGCCGCGACCGGGCCGTCGAGGGCGGCGACGACCAGCGGGTACGGGTCGGTGCCGTCGGCGTGGTCGACGAGGCGCACACCGGTCGCCGGTGCGGGGGACGCTTCGGCGGCGGGTCGCTCCAGCGTCGGCACGATCAGCGTGGGCTCGCCCTGGGCGGGCAGCACCAGGCAGGTCAGCCGCTCCCCGGCGTGGGCGTCGTAGCCGGTCAGGTAGCGCAGATCGGAGCCGGGGGTCAGCAGCAGGGCGTCCAGGCCGGCTGCGGCGATGGCGCGCTGCGCGACGGTCAGCCGGCCGGGCGGGTGCAGCTCGTCGGTTCCCACCCCCTCAGCTTAACGCTCGTTTGGGCATGGCCGCCGTACGGCCTACCGGCGTCGGCGTTGGGTGCCGATCGCGGTCAGCAGGGCGGCGTGCGTCTCCTGATCGGCCGCCACGACGAGCCCGCCCACGCCGCTGTGCACCGGCTGGCCCTGGATGCCGGTCACCACGCAGCCGGCGGCCTGGCACAGCGCGATGCCGCTGGCGAAGTGCACGCTGTCGCGCAGGTGCCCGTCGGTCACGTAGGCGGCACGCCGGCCGGCCGCGACCCACGCCAGGGCCAGCGTCGTGGAGACCACCCGCGGACGGAACCGTCGCGCGAACTCCCGCTCGGCCAGCAGCCGGACCGCCCGGAAGTCCGGATCGTTGGGAAACGGTGGGTCGAGGTTGACGTCCACCAGCCGCGAGTCGGCCGACGGCGCGAGGCGCTCGTCCGCGCCGGCACGACGTACCCACGCACCGGCGCCGTCGGTCCAGAACACCTCCTCGGTGAACGGGTCGGCCGAGGCGGCCACGACCGTGCGCCCGTCCATTCGCAGGGCGACGTTCACCGCGACCAGCATGCTGCGTACGGCGTAGTTCAGCGTCCCGCACAGCGGGTCGACCAGCCACGTCCGCCCGTTGCCGTCCGAGCCGGTGCGCCCGCTCTCCTCCCCCAAGACGGTGTCGTCGGGCCGGGCCGCGAGCAGCAGGTCCAGGATGGCCTGCTCGGCCTCGACGTCGGCGGCGGTGGCGAAGTCGCCGGCGGACTTCTCGAACCGCTCCAGCGCCATTCCGTAGCGGGAGCGCACCACGACGGCCCCGGCCATTGCGGCATCGATGGCGAGCTCAGCATCCGTGATCGACATGCGGGCAGGATAGGCGCTCGCGCGGGCGCCAGAGCACCCGCCCGGGTCCGCGTCAAAACTCCTCCGACGTCGATTGACGTCGATAGTTAACACTCTTTAAGATTTGGCTGCCTCGAGGCCCACCCGTTCCTGCGACCCCGCCCGTCCGCGCCGCCGTGCGCGGCGGGCCGTCATCCCCCGCCCACGGGAAGGCCCCCGATGTCCTCACCACTGCGCCGCACCCTCGCCGCCGGCCTGCTCACGCTGGCCACCGCCGCCGCCACCGTCACCCTGGTCCCCACCGCCGCCCAGGCGGTGGTCCTGCCGAACAACTTCAAGAGCGTCGGCTACCTGCCCTCCTGGGCCGGCAGCGTCGACACCGTCCAGTACGGCAAGCTCACCCACATCAACTACGCGTTCGTGCTGCCCAACAACGACGGCAGCCTGCGCCCGGTGGACAACCCCAGCAAGCTCTCCTCGCTGGTCTCGCGCGGGCACGCCAACAACGTCAAGGTCTCCATCGCGGTCGGCGGCTGGAACGACGGCAACGACTCCGCCTTCGAGGCGCTCGCCGCCAACTCCGGCAGCCGGACCGCGTTCGTCAACAACCTGGTCAACCTCGTCAACCAGTACAACCTCGACGGCGTCGACATGGACTGGGAGTACCCCGACCCGGGCACCTCGGCCAGCAACTACAGCCAGCTCATGACCCAGCTCGGCAGCGCCCTGCACAGCCGGGGCAAGCTGCTCACCGCCGCCGTCGTCTCCGAGGGCACGTACGTGCAGGGCGTACCCACCTCGGTGTTCGCCCAGGTGGACTGGCTCAACATCATGGCCTACGACGGCGGCAGCCCACACTCCAACTACGACTGGTCCATCGCCAGCGTCAACCTGTGGAAGTCGCGCGGCCTGCCGGCCAGCAAGGCCGTGCTCGGCATCCCGTTCTACAGCCGCCCCGGCTACTACACCTACTCGGCGCTGGTGGGCATGGACCCGGCGAACGCCAACCGGGACTGCACCACGGTCGGCGGGGTGCAGCAGTGCTACAACGGCATCCCGACGGTCAAGCGCAAGACGCAGTGGGCGCTGGCCAACGCCGGCGGCGTGATGAACTGGGAACTGTCGCAGGACACCACCGGCTCGACCTCACTGGTCAGCGCGATGTACGACACCATCATGGGTGGCACCACCCCGCCGCCCAGCGGTCGTACCGGCCGGATCACCGGGCTGGCCGGCAAGTGCGTCGACGTGGCCGCCGCCAGCAGCGCCAACGGCACCGCCGTGCAACTGTTCAGCTGCAACGGCACCAACGCGCAGAACTGGACCGTGGCCGGTGACGGCACGCTGCGCGCCCTCGGCAAGTGCGCCGACATCACCAGCGGCTCCACCGCCAACGGCGCCAAGGTCCAACTCTGGGACTGCAACGGCACCGGCGCGCAGGTCTGGCAGGCGCAGTCCAACGGCACGCTGCGCAACCCGCAGGCCAACAAGTGCCTGGACGTCACCGACAACAACTCCGCCGACGGCACCCGACTGCAGATCTGGGACTGCTTCGGCGGCGCCAACCAGCGCTGGACCCTGCCGGCCTGAGGATGAAGGAAGGGCCCCCTGTTAACGCCTGCGGTATAGCAGGGGGCCCCTCCTAACATCGGCGGCGCCGACGGTCACCCTCGGGGATCGGGGACCGCGCCGGTCGACCAGAGGCGCTCGGCCAGCCCGCGGACCAGACCGGCGTGGGTGAGCACGTCGACGCTGTGCACGTACTGGTCGACCGCGCCCAGCGGCGGCCGGTCGCGCAGCGCCGGGTCGGTCACGGCGGCGCGCAGCGCGGCGGCGATCCGGTCGGCGTGCAGCACCAGGAACGGGCGCCGGTGAAACGGTCGGGCGCGGGCGTGCACCGGTGCCGCGAGGCCGGTCTCGTCGGTCCACCGGGCCACCGCCTCCAGCGCCGCGATCAGCCCGGCCTGGCGCCGGGTCCAGTCGCCCGGGCCGAGCGCGTCGGTCAGCGCCGCGACCACCGGCGCCGCGCCGGCCAGTTCACCGAAGACCGTGCCGAGCCACTTGTCGTACGGCGGCCAACGTCGGTGCAGCAACAGGCCGAGCCGCATCAGATCGCGGGCCAGGCCGGCGGCGACCATCCGGCTGCCCACCTCGTCGCCGACCTCGGCGCACCGGCCGGGAAGGTGCTCCGCCTGCCCGATCCGGGTCCACGCCGCCGCGAGCACGTGCCGCCACACGTCCGGCGGATACCAGGCCAGTGCCGTCCGCCGGGTCGTCAGCGCGCCGTCGAGCCCGTCGTGGAAGACCGCGCCGCCGGTCACCTCCGCCAGCCGCTGCGTCGGAGTGGCCAGCCAGTCCGCCGTGGTGACACCGGCCGCCGGGTCGAATCCCAGCCGGTCGCGCCACCAACCGGCCAGCTCGTCGACGCTGACCCCGTGCCGGGTGCCCGCCGGGTCGGCGACGCCCAGCCGGCCGTCGCCGGCGGTGAATCGGGTCGGCCAGCCGAGGAACTCCGTCGGCAGGTCGGCGTCGAACGCGGCACGCAGCCCGGAGATGCGGGCGGCGTCGGCGGCCACGACGAACACCTGCACGCGCGGCCCCCAGTCGTGGTCGGTGGACCGGGCGCTGTCCAGACCCAGCAGCTCCGAGCCGCCGTCCAGCAGCCCGGCCGCGTACCGCAGATCCGGGAAGCGGTCACGCAGGATCGGAGCGACCGCCTCGTCGTGGTAGCGACGGGCCAGCGTCAGACCGGGAAGGAACGCCACTCCGGCAGTCTGCGCCGCCCGGGTACGATCCCGCACCGCCGTTTCGCAGGCCGGGCGGCTCGGGGAGTCATAGCCTTGGTCGGGGTGAGCCCCGACGGGAGGGACCGACGTGGCGACGAACGAGGCGAACCGGGCGGCGACGCGCCGCCGCCGGCAGCTGTGGGCCGGGGTCCTCGCGCTCGCCGGCCTGGTCCTGCTGCTCATCGGCCTTACCGTGGCCGACGGCGTCGCGGCCTGGGTCGAGGCGCTGGTCGCGATCGTGCTGCTGGTGGCCAGCTACGTCGTGCAGTACGTGGCCCGGCGGGAGACCGTCTACCGGCACGACGAGCCGCGCTGACGCCGGCGGCGGCCGGGCGTACCCCCGATCGTCGGAGGGCTGTGCCAGGCTGTCGGGCGTGGCAACCCGATCCCCGATCCTGCTGATCGACGCACCCAGCCTCTACTTCCGGGCCTACTTCGGCATCCCGGAATCCGCCGCCCGGGCCGAGGACGGCACCCCGGTCAACGCGGTGCGCGGCTTCCTCGACATGCTCGCCACCCTGATCCGCGGGCGCGGCGCCGACCGGATGGTCTGCGCGCTCGACTACGACTGGCGCCCGGCGTGGCGGGTGGAGCTGCTGCCGTCCTACAAGGCGCACCGGGTGGCCCCGCAGGGCGGTGAGGTCGTGCCGGACACCCTCTCCCCCCAGGTGCCGGTGATCCTGGAGGTGCTGGCGGCGATCGGCATCACCGCCGTCGGCGCGACCGGCTACGAGGCCGACGACGTGCTCGGCACGCTGTCGGTGACCCAGCCCGGGCCCGTCGAGGTGGTCTCCGGCGACCGGGACCTGTTCCAGCTCGTCGACGACGCGCGGAAGGTCCGGTTGCTCTACATCGGGCGTGGCGTGGCCAAGCTCGACGACTGCGACGACACCGCCGTGCGCACCCGCTACGGCGTCCCGGCCGACCGGTACGCCGACTTCGCGGCGCTGCGCGGCGACCCCAGCGACGGGCTGCCCGGGGTGCCGGGCGTCGGCGAGAAGACCGCCGCCCGGCTGATCGAGCGCTACGGCAGCATCGCCGGCATCCTGGCCGCCCTCGACGACTCCGACTCGTCCTTCGCACCGGGCCTGCGCACCAAGCTGGTCGCCGCCCGCGACTACCTGGCCGTGGCGCCGACGGTGGTCCGGGTCGCGCTGGACGTGCCGTTGCCCGAGCTGCCCACCGCGTTGCCCACCGCACCCGCCGACCCGGACCGGCTGCTCGAACTCGCCGGCACGTGGAACCTGGCCGGCTCCGTCCGTCGCCTGGTGGACGCCCTCGCGGCCCGCGCCGACGCCTGACGGCACTCCACGGGAGAGGACCTCCCGATCAGCACCGGCAACCACGCGTGAGGTCGTCAGTGGCCACGGTAGAGCTCGTCGATGTCGGCGGCGTAGCGCGCCCGCACCACCTCACGTTTGATCTTGAGGGTCGGGGTGAGCTCACCGTCGGCTTCGGTGAGGTCCCGGGGCAGGACGCGGAAGGTCTTGACCTGTTCGGCCTTGGACACCGTGCGGTTGGCGCGATCGACCGCGGCCTGGATCTCCTCGCGCAGCTTCGCGTCGTCGCGCAGGTCCGCCACCGTCGCGCCCGGGTGCCCGTGGTCGGCGCGCCAACTCTGCCACGCCTGCGGGTCGATGGTGACCAGCGCGGCGACGTAGGGACGGTCGTCCCCCACGAGCATGCACTGGCTGACGAGCGGATGTTCCCGCACCTTCTCCTCGATCGGCACCGGAGCCAGGTTGGTCCCGGCCGCGGTGACGATGATCTCCTTCCGGCGTCCGGTGATGCGCAGGTAGCCGTCGTCGTCGAGGCTGCCGAGGTCGCCGGTGCGCAGCCAGCCGTCGTCAGTGAACGCCTTGCCGGTGGCGTCGGGGTTGTTCCAGTAGCCGGAGAAGACCACCTCGCCGCGCACCAGGACCTCCCCGTCGTCGGCGATACGGATGTCCACCCCCGGTAGCGGTCGGCCGACGGTACCGATCCGCATCGCCGACGGAACGTTCAACGTCACCGCGGGCGAGGTCTCGGTGAGCCCGTACCCCTCCAGCACGGTGATGCCGGCGCCGCGGAAGAAGTGCGCCACCCGCTCGCCCAGCGGCGCGCCCCCGACGATGGCGAGCCGGCAGCGCCCGCCGAGCGCGGCCCGCAGCTTCCGGTACGCCAGTGCGTCGAACACCAGACGGGCCAGCCGGAGCACCACTCCCGGACCGCCGGGCCCGTCCAGCGCCCGGCTGTACCGCACCGCCACCTGATCCGCCGCACCGAACAGCCGCCCCCGGTGCGCGTCGGCGGCCGTCCGCCCCGCCCGGTCGTACACCTTCTCGAACACCCGCGGCACCGCGAGGATGAACGTCGGACGGAACCTCCGCAGTTGATCGAGCACACCGGCGATGTCGGCGCTGTGCACCATCGTCGCGCGGGTCTGCACCATGCCGACCTGGACCAGGCGGGCGAACGCGTGCGCCAGGGGCAGGAACAACACCGTCGACGCACCCGAATGGAACAGCTCCGGCAGCACGGCGGTGGCGTTGCTGATGTCGCAGTAGATGTTGCGGTGCGTCAGCACGCAGCCCTTCGGCCGTCCCGTCGTGCCACTGGTGTAGACGATCGTCGCCACGTCTCCGCCCGACACCGCCGCACGGCGGGCTTCGACGTACGCTTCGTCGATGGCGCGGCCCTGCCCGGCCAGCGCGATGAGGTCCCCGCCGTCGATCCCCCAGGTCTGGCGCAACGCCGGCAACTGCTGGCGCACGCCGGCGAGCTTCGTGCCGTGGGCGACCGTCTCGACCACGCACCCCACCGCGCCGGAGTCCGCCAGTATCCAGCCCACCTGCTCGGAGCTGGAGGTGTCGTAGATCGGGACGGTCACCGCGCCGATCGACCACAGCGCATAGTCGACGAGGGTCCACTCGTAGCGGGTGCGACTCATCAGCCCGACCCGGTCGCCGTGCCTGATCCCGGCGGCGATGAAGCCACGGGCGAGGATGAGCACGTCGTCGCGGAACCGCTGACAGGTCACCGGCACGGACCCGCCGCGTGCCGGCCGCCGCGCCGGCCAGGACCGGGGAACCGGATGCGGGCGCACGAACTGCACGGCCTCGGGATCCTGACGGGCGTTCTCCCACACCATGTCGGCCAGGCCCATCGACTCGGCGCCAGTGACAACCGGTGCGACACCGACGTCCTGCACGTCCGCTCCCCCGTTCCCCACGCCGGCACTCCGACCGATTCCGCGGCGACTAACGGCCATGATGACGCGACCGGACGTCCTGGCGGCGCAGGTCCGGGAAACTGGCCTCCGGGTGGCCCGTGGGCGGTAGTGAGCGTGGCCCCTCGACACGTGGCCGGCAGTAGACTCGCGGGCACCCCCGGCGAAGACCATCGCCTCCCCCACCCGGAGTCCGCGTGGCTGATCGTCCGTATCGACGTCTGCGCCGAGTGCTGGCGGTCGTGTGTCTGGTCGCCGCCGCCGGGTTGCCGGCCGGGTCGTCGGTGGCCGACGCCACCGGCCCCACGACCGTGCGGGCGCTCCAGCTCAACCTCTGCAACAGCGGCCGCGCGGGCTGCTACACGGGCCGATCGGTCACCGAGGCCGCCGTCCTGATCAGCGCCGAGGTGCCCGACCTGGTCACCCTCAACGAGATCTGCCAGGACGACGTGGCCGCGTTGGAGCCCGCGTTCGCGGTCGTCCACCGCGGCGGCGCCGTCGTGTCCGCCTTCGCGGCCGCCGGTGACCGCCCCACCGGCGATGTCACCCGGTGTCGCGACGGCCAGCCGTACGGCATCGGGTTACTGGCCCGCCTTCCGGCGCCGCACGCGGGGCACACGGTGCGAAGCGGGATCCACCCGACGCAGGACGTCACCGACCCCGAGGAACGAGCCTGGCTCTGCGTCCACGTCCCCGGGGCGCTGCACGCCTGCACCACCCACCTGGCGGCCACCAGCGCCACCGTCGCGCTCGCCCAATGCGGTCACCTGCTCGACACGGTCGTACCGGCGATCCGCAGGAGCACCGGGTACGCGCCGACCGTGCTGATCGGCGACCTCAACCTCCGGCACGGCGGCGCCCCCGACGTCCAGTCCTGCGTGCCGCCGGGCTACCTGCGCGATGACGACGGCGCGCTGCAACACATCATCGCGACAACCGACGTCACGATCTGTTGCAGCAGGCCGGTGGACCTGCGCGGGGCGACGGACCATCCAGGGCTCGTAGCCACCCTCACGATCGACGGCGGACGGGCCGACTCGACCGTCACCGCGCTGCGCTGAAACCGCCCCCGCGCCACCTCGCGCTGTGGCCGCGGGAGGCGGTCACAGGTTGTGGCGCTCGTCGACCGGCAGGCGAGGCGGCTCCGGCGGCTCGGGAGACTGGTCGGGCTGACCGAGCTGCGCGACATGGGTCGGGTCGAGGACCCGCGAGAGGAACGAGCGGGTCCGTTCGTGCTGCGGCGCACCGAGCACCTCCTGCGGCGGCCCCTGCTCGACCACCACGCCGCCGTCCATGAAGACGACCCGGTCGGCGACGTCCCGGGCGAACGCCATCTCGTGGGTGACCACCATCATCGTCATGCCGTCCTCGGCCAGCTTGCGCATGACAGTGAGCACGTCGCCGACCAGTTCCGGATCGAGGGCGGAGGTCGGCTCGTCGAAGAGCATCAGCTTGGGCTCCATCGACAGCGACCGGGCGATCGCCGCCCGCTGCTGCTGCCCGCCGGAGAGCTGCGCCGGGAACGCCCCGGCCTTGTCGGTCAGGCCGACCCGCTCCAGGTTGTCCCGCGCGATCCGCTCGGCCTCGCCACGGCCGCGGCGGAGCACCCGACGCTGGGCGATGGTGAGGTTGTCCAGCACGGTCAGGTGCGGGAAGAGGTTGAACGACTGGAACACCATGCCGATGCCGCGGCGCACGGAGTCGATCTCGACGTCCGGGTCGGTCATCTCGATGCCGTCCACCCAGATCTTGCCGGCGGTCGGCTCCTCCAGCAGGTTGACGCACCGCAGCAGAGTCGACTTGCCGGACCCGGAGGGCCCGATCACACAGACCACCTCACCCTGGCCGACCTCGAAGTCGATGCCCTTGAGCACTTCGAGCGACCCGAACGACTTGTGCAGGTCGCGGATCTCGACGGCGGGGCGGGATGGAATCGTCGTCATGTGGGTCACCGAGCCTTGGCGTAGCGGAGTTCGAGGCGTCGTACCACCTGGGACAGGGGCAGGGTGATCGCCAGGTAGGCGAGGCCGGCCACCAGCAGCGGGGTGGCGTTCACCCGGTCGTTCAGCGTGTCCCGGCCGAACTTGGTGACCTCGATGGTCTGCGCCGTCACGCCCAGCACGTAGGCGAGCGACGAGTCCTTGGTGAGCAGGATGAGTTCGTTCGTCAGCGGCGGGATCACGATCCGGAACGCCTGCGGGATGACGATGGTGCGCATCGCGGTGAAGTGCGACATGCCGAGGGTGCGCGCCGCCTCCATCTGCCCCTTCGGCACGGCCTGGATGCCGGCCCGGATGGTCTCGGCCATGTACGCCGCGGCGGTCAAACCGAGACCGATCGCGATCGAACCGAACACGCCGCCCGGGATCTCCCGCTCCGGGAAGGCGATGGGAATGCCGTACCCGACGAGGAAGAGCACCAGCAGCGCCGGCAGGCCCCGGAACAGCTCGATGTACGCCGTCGCCACCCAACGGTACGGAGCCACCCGGGACAGCCGCATCAGCGCGAGGATGGTGCCGAACACGAGGCCGAAGGCGAACGCGCCCAACGTGTAGAGGATCGTGTTGCGCAGCGCCACGGTGATGATCGTCGGGAACATCGACTTGATGATGTCGACCCGGAAGAAGGCCTCTCTCAACCTGTCCCAGTCCGCGGCGAAGATCACCACGGCGATGATGGCGATGAAGGCCAGGTACTGGAGCCAGAGGGACAGCCGCTCTCGCTGGCGACGTCGCAGCTTCACGGTTCGAGACGCTCCTTGCTACGCGAGTATGCCTACGCGGAGGGCGCGCGAGGAGCGCGCCCTCCGGTCACGATGTCGATCAGGCGTTCGGCAGCTTGCCGATCCACTTCTCGTAGATCTTGTCGTACGTGCCGTCCTGCTTGGCCTTGGCCAGCGCCTCGTTGATCTTCTTGAGCAGTTCCGGGTTGCCGTCCTTCTTCACCGAGAACCCGTACTGCTCACCGGTGTCGAACTCGGCCGCGACCACGAAGCCGCCCGGGTTCTCCTTGAGGTACTCGGTCCAGACCGGCAGGTCGTTGATGGCGGCCTCCACCTGGCCGTTGGAGACGGCCTGCTGCAGGGCGGCGAGATCCTCGAACTCGACGAGCTGGAGGCCCTTCTCCTTCTCGAACTTCCGGGCGTAGTCGCGGCCCGTGGTCGCCGCCTGGACGCCGAGCTTCTTGCCCTTGAGGTCGTCGAGCGACTTGTACGGCTTGCCGGTCTTGATCAACATCGCCTGGGTCGCGTCGAAGTACGGATCGGAGAAGTTCATCACCTTCTGCCGCTCCTCGGTGATCGTCATGCCGGCGGCCGCCGCGTCGCACTTGCCGGTGTTCAGGTCCTGGCCGGACTTGATCCCCTCGAACGGCGTGTCGACGATCGTCTGCTCGACGCCCAGCTCCTTGGCGACCAGGTCCATCACGTCGACGTCGAACCCGACCACCTTGCCGCTGTCATCCTTCGACTGGAACGGCGCGTACGGCAGGTGGGTGCAGACGGTCAGCTTGCCCGCCTGGACCAGCTTGACCCCGCTCGCCTGGACCTCGCTGTCATCCTTCTTGGCGCATCCCGCGCTCAACGACAGGGCGGCGATCGCCACGACGAGGCCGGCCTTGCGGGCTGCGCTGTGGAACCTCACGGCTGTGTCCCTCCGGTTCGGCTCCCCGTGTGCGGGCAGCCAGGTTGGTGCAAGACGGTGTGACAGGCGACGGTACCTGATTCGACGACCCGTACCTAGATCACATCTTGGTCGTTGGGCCGGTGCAACGACCGTCACGGTCGGTGAACCCGGCACCGGGCCAGCAACCGGACGACAAGCGGCCCCCGTGGTCCGGGGCGGCGCGTGCCGCCGCCCCGGACCCGGCCGTGGTTCAGGCGATCCGGTAGGCCCGCTGGATCGTCTGCGTCACCGTGTTGCCGGCAGTGTCGGTGGCGGTCAGTCGCAGCGACACGAAGCCGGGCTGCCGCGGGTGGGTGATGCGGGCGACGCCCCGGACGACCGGCAACGCCGCCCACGTCCGGCCGTCGTCGAACGACGCGGAGACGCCGAGCGTCCGCCCCGGCGCGGCGTCCGAGCCCGCCTGCCGGTCCAGCGCCACGGGGATGGTCATCGTCCGGCCCGCCGGGGCCGTGTTGGTGTCGTCGAGCGCGGGCATCGGCCGGGCGGTCGTCAGGGGCAGCCGTTGCGGGGTCGACGTGTGCGCCGAGCTGAAGGTCCAGGCCACCGAGACCGACGTGGACAGGGTGTCCGGAGCGCCGCGGGTGAGAGTCGCCTCCAGGCGGTAGTCGGCCTTCTCAGCGGGCACCGGGAATTCCGCCCACGGGCTGTCCGAGGTGGCGATCTCCGTGCCGTCGCGCAACAGCCGGACGTGGACCGGCAGGTCGTCGCGGCCCGCGGGACGGCCGGTCGAATCGCCCAACAGCGGCAGCGAAGCGATCGAGATGGTGTCGCCGTCGCGGCCCGCGTACCCCAGTGGCGCCAGGGCCGGCGCCCCGCCCACCGTGGGCCCGAAGGGCGCCGCGTTCCAGGTCTGGGTGTACGTGCGGCCCGGCTGGAAGGTCGACTCCTGCGTGGTGAGGTTGTCGCCCTCGATGAACGTGGAGGTCCAGATGATTCCACCGTCGGTGTTGTAGTACTCGGTGGCATGGAACGGCAGGTCGAACGACGCGCTCGACCCGATCGGGCCCCCGTTGGGCGATGCCGCGCGGTGGAAGCGGACGGCGGTCGCGGCGGTCGACTGGCTCCGGTAGGTCGCCTCGACGGTGGCCAGGTTCTTCGGCGAGAGCTTCCTGGTCAGACCCGTGAACATGTCGCCCTGCGCGACGTACGCGAGGTCGTAGGTGTAGGGGCTGTTCCGGAAGCTGCGATCCGGGCCGGGTCGGGCGAGCCCGATGCCCAGCATCGCGGTGAACTCGGGGGCGGCGACCGCGGGCCCGATCCGGCCGAAGAAGACGTCGGTGAACGACACCCCGCTGAGCTGGATGCCGGGGTAGCGCAGGCCGTCGTTCCAGTTCGCGCTCACGTTGATCGCCAGGGGCGCGGCGTCGGGCTGCGGCACGGTCAGCGCGACCGGCCGGGCCGTGCGGGCGTCGACCGCCTCGGTGACCGGGCCGCGTACGTCCAGGACCGGCTGCACGAGCAGGGTCGACGCGTCGCCCTCGTGGATGGTGCTGTAGAGCGCGTAGCGGTCCTTGGGCAGCCGCAGGGTGCCACCGCCCGGCTGCCCGGTCAGGCTGTAGAACTCGCCGGTGCTCAGGCTCGCCGCCGTGGTTTCGTACTCCGTGGCCGGCTTGCCGTCACGCCCGGTGTGGTCGAGCCGGATGTCGTAGCTCTCGATCTCCCGGTTGAGCGCGAACGGCGTCCGTACCCGCAGGTCGCCGGTGCCGGTGGCGGTCAACGCGCCGTGGTACACGCCGTCGGTGGCGTCCACCCGCGTGTCCACGGTGATCGTCGCCTCGGCGCGTCCACCGGCCGGCACCACCAGGGTGGTCGGGCTGACCGTGATCATGCCGGGCGGGGTCGGACCGACGGCCAGCGTCAGGGTGACCGGTGCCGTGCCGACGTTGCGGTAGCCGACGACCTGGGTGGTGGGGGTGTCGTCGGCATGCGGCCAGCGCTGTACCGGGAAGTCGATGGCGCCGATGTCGGCGATGACCGGCTGGGCCACCGCGCGGCCGATGTCGAGCCGGCCGGCGCCCTGCTCATAGCGACTGGGGTCGCCGGCCGGCTTGGCCGAGTCCATCAGCGCCGCCTTGAGCTGCGGGCCGGACCAGTCCGGGTGCTGTCCGGCGAGGATCGCTGCCGAGCCGGCCACGTGCGGGGTCGCCATCGAGGTGCCGGACAGGGTGGCGTAGCCGCCGCCGGGAGCCGCCGCCTCGATGTCGACGCCCGGCGCGCTGATCTCCGGCTTGATGTGGTTGTCGCCGAGGCGGGGACCCCGGCTGGAGAAGTACGCCCGCTCGTCGTCGGCGTCGACCGCGGCGACGGCGAGGGCGTCGTCGGCGGTGGCCGGCGAGGAGACCGACTTCGGCTTGCCCTCGTTGCCGGCGGCGACCACGAAGAGCGTGCCGTACCGGTGGCTGAGCTCCTGGACCGCCGTCTCCAACGGGTCGAGACCCGGCGTGTCGGTGCCGCCCACGCTCAGGTTGACAACCCGGACCTGCGGGGCCGCCCACTGCATCGCGGTGATGATGTCCGAGTCCTGGCATTCGTAGGTGGCGCAGACCTTGCCGACGAGCAGCTTCGCGCCCGGCGCCACGCCGCGGTACCTGCCGCCGGAGGCGGCGCCGCTGCCCATGATGGTCGACGCCACGTGGGTGCCGTGGCCGACGTCGTCCCCGGGGTTGTCGCCGCCGGTGAAGTCCCGGACCTCGGTGAGGTGTCCGGCGAAGTCGGGGTGGTTGGCGTCGATGCCGGTGTCGAGCACACCGACGGTGACGCCGGTGCCGTCGAAGCCGGCCTGCCAGGCCGCCGGGGCGCCGATCTGCGGCACGCTGTGGTCCAGGGAGATCCGTCGCTTGCCGTCGAGCCAGACGTGGGTGATCCCGGCGGCGAGGGTGCGCTGCGACGTCGTGCCACGGGTCAGCGACGACCAGAGCTCGGCCCGGTCGTCCAGGCCGGCCCGCACGGCCAGCGCGTGGGCGGCGGGCAGGTCGGACCGCACCCGGGCCGCCCCGTCGGTGGCGGACCGCGCCTGCGCCGCCTTGTTCTCCGGGTACGCGACGAGCAGCGGCAGCTCTCCCGCCCGGTCGTCGTAGCCGAACTCGCCGAGGGCGGTGAGGTCGAACAGCCGCCGATCGAGCATCCCGTCGCGCAGCAACGGCAGCGCGTCCACGGGCACGACGTACTGGTGGCCGCCCTCCCGGCTGCTCACGAAGCGCATGGCCGCCCGCCCCGGTCCCCGCTGGATCTGCGGGTGACCGCCCGCGTCCAGCGACACCCGGTCCCCGGTGACCAGGGTGAAGGTGCCGCGCGGCCCGGAGGCCGTCGGCGCCGGCTTGTCCCGCGCGTCCGCCGGAGGAGCCGTCAGGCCCACCGCGACCAGCGCTGTCGCGAGCACTCCGGCCGTCAGGGCGCGTCGTTGCCGTCGTCGCACATCGTCCTCTCCGCCACGGGCCTCTCCCGGGGACGGCACGATGACGCCTGACCCGGTCGCCGGGTTGATCATTGGCGGTGTGACGCTCACCACAATCAAGCACCGCGCCGATGCGGCCCGGTGTCCCTGCCGGGTTGCATTCGCCCGTGACCACGGGACCAGGCATCGGAGGGCTCCGCTCAGATGCGTACGACGAGGAGTTCGACGCCCTCTACGCCGCCTGTGCCGGACGGATCGTGGGTCACGTCTACATGTTGACCGGCAACCGGAGCGAGGCGGAGGACGCCGTCGCCGAGGCGTTCATGCGGGCCTGGCAGCGCTGGCCGACGGTGCGGGAGGCGGACAGCCCTGAGGCGTGGGTCCGCCGGGTCGCCTCCCGAACCGCGGTGAGCAGTTGGCGCAAGACGTTCAACCGGATACGCGCACACCATCGGGCCGCCGTGGACCGCAGCGTGCCCGGGCTCAACGAGGACCATGTCGCCCTGCTGCAGGCGCTGCAACGGCTCAGCGCCAACCAGCGCCGTGCCGTCGTGCTGCACCACCTGAACGACCTCAGCGTCGCCGAGGTGGCAGCCGAGATGCAGGCGCCCGTCGGGACCGTCAAGACGTACCTCGCCCGCGGTCGGAGAGCGATGGCCGCCCTGCTCGCCGAGACGCACCAGGAGGGGGCCTCCCATGGCTGACCCGCGCGACGACCTCAGGACCATCGCCGACGGAGTCCGGCGAGTCACGACGTTGCCCACTGCGCAGTCGTTGCGCCACCGCAGCGACAAGCGCCGGCGGCGCCGGACCGTCGCCACGGCCGCGGGGCTGGCCGTGCTGGCGGTGACCGCCGGCACCACCCTGGCGCGGGCGCGGGACCACGTCGAGACACCGGAGCGGGTTGTCGGCCCGGCGGCCGGGGTTCCGTCGTCGATCGACGTGCCCGCCACCCCCTCGGCGGGACCGCGGGAGATCCTCGGCGGCCGGCGGCAGGTGCTGATCGTGCTGCCCGGCGCGGCCGGGGCCGCGTTGGCGATCGGCCCCGACGACGACCGGGTGCGGGCCACCACCGAGCGGACCAGCGACGACCGGCGGCTGTGGGTCCTGCACCCCGAGGGGAACAGCTACCGGATCATGTCGGCCACGCCGGGCGGGGCCGGCCCGGTCTGCATGACCGTCGTGCACGACGCCGCGCCGGGCAGCGTCCGCGCCCGGGTGTGCGACCCCGCCGCGCAGAGCCAGCTCTTCCGGATCGATCGGGTCGCCGACGGCAGCTACTCGATCTTCCAGGGCAGGCGTTACGTCCAGGTGGTCGACGGCAGCAACGCCCTAGTCCCCGACCTACCCGAGGCCCTGACCACCACGTACGCGTTCGAGGACCGCGGGCCGGCCGCCGGGAGGTGAACGATCAGCCGGTGGTGTGGTACGACAGCACGCCCCGGTTGATCGCGCTGATCGCCTGCCGGGCGGTGGACCGCAGCTCGGCGGAGGCGCCGCCGGAGTCGGCCAGCTGACCGAGCAGGTCGACCACCTGCCGGGCCCAGCGCACGAAGTCACCGGCCGGCATCTCGCCGTCGATCTCGTGTCCGCTGCCGAGCACCTTGGCCAGGGCCTCACCCCGAGCCCAGCGGTACACCGGCCACGCGAAGCCGAGATCCGGCTCCCGGGTCACGGTCAGCCCGCGGGCCGCCTCGTCGGCCTCGATCTCACCCCACAGCTTCAGCGTCTCGTCCACCGCGTCGGCCACCGGCCCACGGGGCAGCGACGCCCGCTCGTCCACGTCCCGGCGCGCCTCGAAGACCACGACCGACACCGCGGCGGCCAGCTCGGCCGGGGAGAGCCCGTCCCAGACACCCCGGCGCAGGCACTCGGCGACCAACAGGTCGGCCTCGGTCCAGATCCGGCCGAGCATCCGCCCGGCGTCGGTGACCGTGCCGTCGGTGGTGAGGTAGCCCCGCTCGGTCAGCAGCGCCACGATCCGGTCGAAGGTGCGGGCGAGGGAGCCGGTGCGGCCGGAAACCCGCTGCCGCAGTTCCTCGGTGTCGCGTTCCAGCCGCCGGCGCCGCTCGGCCCAGCGGGCGTGCTCCTCCCGTTCCGGGCAGGCGTGGCACGGGTGGCGGCGCAGCTCGGAGCGGAGCTGGGTGAGCGAGTGGTCCTCGCCCACGGCCTGCCGCGAGCGCCCACCGCGGCGGCCGCCGTGCCGGTCCAGGCCCATGCCACTGACCTCGGCGGCGAGGTCCCGGCGGGCACCCGGCGAACGGTGGTTGAAGTGCTTGGGCACCCGGATGCGGGCCAGCACCTCGGCCGGGGTGGTGAAGTCGCCGGGGCTGACCCGCCCGGCCCACCGGTCCTGGGTGAGCACCAGCGGGCGCGGCTCGCCGAACCCGCCGGTCGCCGGGTCCAGCACGACCGCCAACCCGGCCCGCCGGCCCGAGGGCACCCGGATCACGTCGCCCACCCGCAGCCGCTCCAGCGACTCCACCGCCGCCGCCTTGCGCTGGGTCTGCCCCTGCTTGGCGATGGCCCGCTCCCGGTCGGCGATGGCCACCCGTAGCGCGAAGTACTCGTCGAAGTCGCCGTGGTGGCAGGCGGCCTCGGCGCCGTACGCCTCGATGGTCTCGGTGTTGCGCTGCACCTGCCGGGCCAGGCCGACCACCGACCGGTCCGCCTGGAACTGCGCGAACGACGACTCCAGCAGGGCTCGGGCCGGCTCCGCGCCGACCGTGCCGACGAGGTTCACCGCCATGTTGTACGAGGGCCGGAAGCTGGAGCGCAGCGGATAGGTGCGGGTGGAGGCCAGCCCGGCGACGTGCCGGGGGTCGGTCTCCGGGGACCACACCACCACGGCGTGCCCCTCCACGTCGATGCCCCGGCGGCCGGCCCGTCCGGTGAGCTGGGTGTACTCCCCCGGGGTCAGGTCGACGTGCGCCTCGCCGTTGTACTTGACCAGCCGTTCCAGCACCACGCAGCGGGCCGGCATGTTGATGCCCAGCGCCAGCGTCTCGGTGGCGAAGACCGCCTTGACCAGGCCGCGTACGAACAGCTCCTCGACGACCTCCTTGAACACCGGGAGCATGCCGGCGTGGTGGGCGGCGAGCCCGCGCTCCAACCCGTCGAGCCACTCCCAGTAGCCCAGCACGGTCAGGTCCTCGCCGGGAATCGCGGTGACCCGCGACTCGACCACCTGGCGGATCTCCGCGCGCTCCTCGGGCGAGGTGAGCCGCAGACCGGCGGCGAGGCACTGCTGTACGGCGGCGGCGCAGCCGGCCCGGCTGAAGATGAACAGGATCGCCGGCAGCAGCCCCTCGCGGTCCAGCCGGTCGACGATGTCCGGGCGCATCGGGCCCCGCCAGCGGGGGCCACGTCGACCGGCACCGGGGCCGGCGCTGCGCCCCTCGCCCAACTCCAGCCGGCGCATGGTGTCGCGGGTGTAGCGCAGCAGCTCCGGGTGCACGTCGTGCTTGCGGGCCGCGTCGGCGTCGTGGAACAGGTCGAACATCCGCTTGCCGACCAGCATGTGCTGCCACAGTGGCACCGGCCGGTGCTCGCTGACCACGACCGCCGTCTCGCCGCGCACGGTGACCAGCCAGTCGGCGAACTCTTCGGCGTTGGAGACCGTCGCGGACAGGGAGACCAGGGTGACCGAGGCTGGCAGGTGGATGATCACCTCTTCCCACACACCGCCACGGAAGCGGTCGGCGAGGTAGTGCACCTCGTCCATCACCACGTACGCCAGGCCCTCCAGAGTGCTGGAGCCGGCGTAGAGCATGTTGCGCAGCACCTCGGTGGTCATCACGATCACCGGCGCGTCGCCGTTGATCGCGTTGTCGCCGGTGAGCAGGCCGACCTGCTCGGCGCCGTACCGGTCGACCAGGTCGTGGTACTTCTGGTTGGACAGCGCCTTGATCGGCGTGGTGTAGAAGCACTTGCGCCGCGCCGGCGCCGCGCCGTCGGCAGCCGCCGGCTGGTCGGGCCGCCCGCGCAGCGCCAGGTGTACGGCGAACTCCCCGACCACGGTCTTGCCGGCACCGGTCGGGGCGCAGACCAGCACGCCGCTGCCGCGCTCCAAGGACTGGCACGCCTCCCGTTGGAAGTCGTCGAGATCGAATCCCAGGTCAAGGGCGAACTCGTCCAGCGCCGGGAACTGTGAGGCCTGCGCGGCCCGGCGGCGCGCCGCGGCGTACCGCTCGGCGGGGCTCGACATGCCTCCAAGATTAGTGCGTGCGGGGACACGGCACCCGACAAGGCCGTGCGACGGGACCGTCGGCGGCGGTCGGTAGGGTGCACGGCGTGCCGGACCATGCCGAACCGCCCCAGACCCGCACCGCGGGCAGCGCCGACGCCGCCGCTGCCCCGCGGGCGTCCCGCCGGCCCGTGAAGGCGGTGCTCTTCGACTTCCATGGCACCCTGGCCCAGGTCGAGGAGGCCCGGCAGTGGGTGCAGGAGGCCGCGGCGGCCTGCGGGGCCACCCTGGAGCGGGCCCGGGCCACCGCGCTGGCCGACCGGCTGCTCACCGCCGGTCGGGCCGGCGGACCGCTGCCGGCCCGGGTGCCGCCGCGGCTGGCCGAGCTGTGGTCCGACCGCGACCTGTACGAGCACGCCCACCGGGGTGCGTACACCGGGCTGGCCGAGACGGTCGACGCGGGCATCGAGGGGTTCGCCGACGCGCTCTACGAGCGCGTGCTGACCGCCAAGGGCTGGGTGCCGTACCCGGACACCGCGCCCACGCTGGCCGCGCTGCGCGAGGCGGGGGTGCGGGTGGCCGTGGTCAGCAACATCGGCTTCGACATCCGGCCGCACTTCGCGGCGTGGGGGCTGACCGAGCTGGTCGACGCGTTCGTGCTCTCCTACGAGGTGGGGCGCTGCAAGCCCGATCCGGGCATCTTCCTGCGCGCCTGCGGGATGCTCGGCGTCGACCCGGAGCAGACGCTGATGGTGGGCGACACACCAGCCGACGCCGGGGCGGTCGCCGCCGGCTGTGCCGTGCTGGTGCTGCCGGCCGCCGACCCGGGCCGGGACAACGGCCTCGGCGCCGTGCTCGACCTCGCCCTGCCCAGCTGACCCCCGCCGCATCCAGCGCGCCCGCCCATGCCTGGCCGGGCCGCATTTCCCTTCCAGCGGGCCCGCCGCATAGCGTCAGCGGGGTGACCGACACCCTGCTGCCCGACCAACCGGCACCCGGCGCGGCGCCGACCGACCGAGCAGGCGGCGGCGTCGCCGTGGGGCTGGTGCTCGGTGGGGCGCTGTCCGTGCACGTCGGCTCCGCCGTGGCCGCCCTGCTCTTCCCGCGTGCCGGGGTGGCCGGCGCGGTGACCCTGCGACTGGTGATCTCGGCGGTGCTGCTGCTCGTGGTGTGCCGACCCCGGGTGCGCGGGCACGACCGGGCGGCCTGGGTCGCGGTGGGCGCGTTCGGGCTCGCGCTGGCCGGCATGAACTCGGTGTTCTACCAGGCCATCGAGCGGATCCCCCTGGGCCCGGCGGTGACCCTGGAGGTGCTCGGCCCGCTGACCCTCTCGGTGCTCACCGCCCGGCGTGCGGCCAGCTGGTGCTGGGCCGGGCTGGCGCTGGCCGGGGTGGCGCTGCTCGGGCAGGGCGGCTTCGACCGGCTGAACCCGACCGGCGCGGCCCTCGCGCTCGCCGCGGGCGCCCTGTGGGCCGCGTACATCGTGCTCAGCGCCCGGGTCGGCGGGCGGTTCCCGGGCGCGGACGGGCTGGCGCTCGCGCTGACCCTCGCCGCCGTGCTCACCCTGCCCGCCGGCATCCTCGACGGCGGTCGCGTCCTGCTCGAACCCGGCGTGCTGGCGCTGGGCGCGGCCCTGGCGGTGCTCGCCTCCGGGCTGCCCTACACGCTGGAGCTGCTGGCGTTGCGCCGAATGCCCACCGCCACCTTCGCGGTGCTGATGAGCCTCGGCCCCGCCATCGCCGCCCTCGCCGGGTGGCTGGTGCTGGGGCAGGCGCTCACCGTGCTGGAGTGCCTGGCCATCGTCCTGGTCATCGTCGCCAGCATCGGGGCGGTCCGGGTCAGCGCAGCAGCCGCAGCGCGCCCGGCACGGCGGTGATCGTCACCGGCAGGTCCAGGGCCCGCTCGCCGTCGGCGTACGTGGTGATGCCCTCGGCGGTCAGCTCCACCGTCCGGGCCCGGTAGCTGGCCACCAGCGGGTGGGTCACGTGGGTGCCCTGGTAGATGCGCGGCTTGACCCGGATCAGGGTGCGCCGGTCGATCCGCCCGCCGACGACCACGTCGAGCAGCCCGTCGGTCGGGTCGGCGGCCGGGCAGATCCGCATCCCGCCGCCGTAGGTGGGGCAGTTGGCCACCGCCACCAGCACCGCGTCCAACTCGTGCGCCACGCCGTCCAGGCGCAGCGTGTAGCGGCGCGGCCGCAGCCGGGCCAGCTCGACCAGGATGGCCAGGTCGTAGCGGCGCGGGCCACGCGGCCAGCGCATCCGGTTGGCCCGCTCGTTGACGATCGCGTCGAACCCGGCGGCCAGCACCGCCCCGTACCAGCGGTCGACGCCGTCGGCGCCGCTCATCCGGGCGAGGTCGACAGCCCGGCTACGACCGGCGCGCAGCGCCTCGGCGATCACCTCGACCGCCCGCAGCGGATCGGCGGGGAAGCCGGTGTCCACGGCGAAGTCGTTGCCGGTGCCGGCGGGCACCGGCCCGAACGGCACGGTCGTGCCGGCGACGGCCTGCAACGCCCGGTGCACCGTGCCGTCCCCGCCGACCGCGACCAGCGCGCCGACGCCGTCGGCGACCGCGGCGTGGCAGGCCGCCTCGGCCTCGGCCGGACTGCTCGCCGTCAGGACCTGAACCCGCCGACCCGAGGTGGCCAGTCCCTCCAGCAGCCGGGGCAGCAGACCACGGTGGCGGCCACGGCCGGCCGTGGGGTTGGCGAGTACGGCCACGGGGCCGGGTTCGCCGCGATCATCTGCGGTCACGGCGAGCACCGTACCGGGCCGTCGCGGCCCGCCCACCTGCGGTGGCGTGCATCACGATCGGTCGCGGGCACGGCGCGGACGGTGAACCCGGGCGGGCGCGGTCAGGCGGGCGCGGTGTAGCGCTCACCGTCGCCGCGCCGGCCGGCGAGCCAGCGCCAGCGCGGCAGCTCCGCGACCACCGTGGCGACCGCCAGCACCGTCACCATCACCGCCGCCACGCTCGGCCACACCAGCCAGGCCGACACCATGGCGGCGACCAACAGCAGCACCACGAGCGCGATGGTGACCAGACCGGGCACCGCCACCAGCACCGACGGCTTGTCACCGCGGGTGGCGAAGAGGGTCGGCAGCCCGACCAGGACGAGCAGCGACGCGACCGCCAGCGGCACGGACACCGACCACAGGGCCCAGGGGGTGGCCACCCACGCGATCAGCTCGGTGGCGAAGCGCAGCCCGGACGCGAGGCCGGGGCGGTTCGGGGAGAGGTCGTCGGACACCGGACGAGTATCGCTGGGAAGATCCGCCCAGTCCGACCCGGGAACGGGCGACGCCGCCCCCGATGATCGGGGACGGCGTCGGCGGACCGGGCGGCGCGGGGCCGTCAGGTCATGTCGTCGTAGCGGCGCTCGATCGGCGCGGGTCGGGCGATGGGCTCCGGTGCCCCGATCGGGGCGGTGGCCTCCACGCGCTGCCCGGCCTCGACCGGCTCGGCGTCGAACTCCAGCGGCGACACCTCGTCGTCACCGATGCCGGCGTAGATGTCCTTGCCGCGCCCACGTCGCTTGTCGTTGAGGAACGCGACCCCGACGGCGAGGAAGTAGAGCAGGGAGAGCGCAAGGGCCAACAGGGTCATCCCGAAGGGGCCCGGATCTGGCGTGGCGATGGCGGCGAAGGCGAAAGATATGAAGATCACCGCCCGCCACCAACTCAACAGTCGCCGGGCGCTCGCGACCCCGGTGAAGTTGAGCATCAGCAGGATGAGCGGGAACTCGAACGCCACCCCGAACAGCAGGATCATGTTGGTGATGAACGCGATGTAGGCGCTCACCTCGAACTGATTCGAAAGCCCACCGACCCCGGATTCCATCAGGAACCCGAGACCCTTGTCGACCACCACGTATGCCAGCATCGCCCCGGCGGCGAACAGCGGCGCCGCGATCGACACGAACACGTAGGCCCACTTACGCTCGTGCCGGTGCAGACCAGGCGCGATGAAGGCCCAGAGCTGGTACAGCCAGACTGGCCCGCCGATGATCAGACCGAGCCATAGCGCCAGCTTCAGCTTGAGCACGAAACCAGTCGTCGGCGCCAAGGCCAGCAGATCCTGGCACTGCCCCAACGCGTTCGTCGTGTCGGGCAGCCGGCAGTACGGCTGTTTCAGCAGCAGGAAGACCGGGTCGGCGAGCAGGAACCCGACGATCAGCCCGCCGACAATCGCCAACGAGGCGCGGAACAGGCGGTTGCGCAGCTCACGGATGTGCTCGATGAGCGTCATCGAGCCGTCGGCGGCCCGTTCGAAGGTGCTCGGGCCGCGCTTACGCAGTGCGAAGGCCACGGTGCTCGGGCCCTTCGGTCAGTTGTCGCGGACGCGGTGCACCGGGTCGGCGACCGGCTGCTGCGGCGGGGCCTGGTACGGCGCCTGCTGCGGCTGCTGGCCGGCGTACGGCGGCAGCGGCTGGTAGCCGGCCTGCGCGTCGGCCTTCTCGGCCAGGTCGCGGTCGTCGTCCTGCAGGCTCTTGGTCTCCGCCTTGATGATCCGCAGCGAACGGCCCAGCGAGCGGGCAGCGTCGGGAAGCCGCTTCGCGCCGAAGAGCAGGATCAGCACAACCACGAGAACGGCGATGTGCCACGGCTTGAGGGCACCCATGGGAAGCTCCAGTCGCTCTGTGTGTCCGGGGGTTGGTATGCAGCCCATCGTACGTGCGGATCGGCGCATTGCCACCCGCCGGGTGGTGGTGGTCCGGCCCGGCCGGTGAAGTCTTGACCAATCCGGGATGTCCCGTCAACCGCCGAACCCTGATCCTTGCCGCGCCTCGCCGAACTGGTGCGGACCGGCGGCAGCACGGGTGTCGATCAGTCGCCGCGGCGGACCTTGATCAAGGCCAGCCGCTGCTGGGTGGTGTCGAGTTGCTGCTGCAACCCCTCGGCGCGCTCCTGCAACGCCTCGGCGGTCTCCCGCAGGGCCTCGGCCTCGACCGCCCGCCGCTGCAACGCCAGGGCGGCACGGCGCAGCCGGGGCAGCCGGGCCACCACCGGCCGGACGGCCAGCGCCAGGGCGACGAGCGGGAGCAGCACCACCGCGAGCACGATCCACTTCACCACGGCGGTCAGCCTACCGGGGTTGCCCGGCCACCGCCGGGTCGGCCGACGGTGCCCCGGTGGGCGGTTCCGCGCCGTCTGACCCGATCGGGTCGGACGCCACGGTCGGGGCCGGCACGGCGTACGCCTCCAGCGCCGCGGCGGCCGTCGCCCGGACCTGCTCGGCCAGCTCGACCGGGGACACCACGCTGACCTCCGGGCCGAGGCCGAGCACGAAGCGGCGGGCCCAGCCCAGGTCGGTGACCCGCAGCGAGACCAGCCACTGGTCGCCGTCGCCGGCCTCCACCCGCTCACAGGGGTAGTACTCGGTGATCCACCGCTCGCCCCGACCGATCCGCAGCGTGATCAGCGGCAGGTCGGCCGACGGCCGGAACACGCCCTCAGTGAGGTCGTGCGGGCGCGCCTGCGGCGGCACCACAGCCGGCTCGTCCAGCTCGGCGACGGCGTCGATCCGGTCGGCCCGGAACAACCGGACCGCCTCGGCGCGGCGGCACCACGCCTCCACGTACGCCCGGCCGCCCACCATCAGCATCCGCAGCGGGTCGATCGTCCGCTCGGTGGTCTCGTCCCGGGCCGCGGTGTAGTAGGTGATCCGCAGCGCACGACCGCCCTCGACGGCGGCGCGCAGCGCCTCCACCTGCCTGGTGTCCCCCGGCAGCCGGACCGCCACCGGAGCGCCCACCAGATCACCGGCCGCGTCCTCGATCTTGGCCAGGGCCCGTTCCACGGCCTCGCGGTTGGCCACCCCGGGCGTCTCCGCGAGCATCCGCAGCGCCACCACCAGGGCCAGGGCCTCGTCGGGGGTGAGCCGCAGTGGCCGGTCGATGCCGGCGTCGTAGGTGATCGTCACGCGGTCGCCGTCGAAGGCCATGTCGATCAGGTCACCGGGGCCGTAACCGGGCAGCCCGCACACCCAGAGCAGCTCCAGGTCCTCGCGTAGCTGCCGCTCGGTGACACCCAGGTCGCCGGCGGCCTCGGCGATCTCGATTCCCGGGCGGGCCAGCAGGTACGGCACCAGGTTGAGCAGCCGCGCCAGGCGGTCGGCGGAGGTACGTGAGCCGCCCCGGGCGGCCGGGCGGGTCACCGGGCACCTCCGGCGCCGGCCAGCTCATCGTGCCGGGTGGCGATCTCCTTGAGCCGTTGGATGACCGCCTCGCGGACCTCCGGTGGGTCGAGCACCCGCACGTCTGGGCCGTACCCGACGAGGTGCCCGGCGAAGCTGTCCGGGTCGGCGTACGGCAGGACCAGCCGGTCGCCGTCGGAGCCGGCGGTGACCTGCACCGCCCAGCGGCGCAGTCCGGCGGCCCGCCCGGGGGCGGCCAGCACGGTGGCCCGGCCGGTGCGCTCCACCGGGCCGGACCAGCGGGCCACGTGGCTGATCAGGTCGACGCCGGCCGGCGGTTCGTAGGCACCCGACTCGCCGGTCACCCGGACCTGGCCGACCACTCGGGACAGCCGGAAGCAGCGGGTGGCGTCGCGGTCCAGGTCGTGGCCGACCACGTACCACCGGCCGCGCCAGCACACGACACCCCACGGCTGCAGCCGTCGCCGGCTGGGCGCGTCCCGGTCGGGTACCCGGTAGTCGAAACCAACCTCGCGGCGGTCCCGGGCGGCGGCGGTCAGCGGCGCGAACGCCGGGTCGACCGTGACCATCGGCTCCAGACCCAGGGTTGCCTGCGGGTCCACGTCCACACCGGCGGCGCGCAGCTTGGCCAGCCCCGAGGAAGCGGCGGCGGCCAGGCCGGCGTGCTGCCACAGCCGGGCCGCGATGCCGACGGCGGCGGCCTCGTCCGGCTCGAGGGGAATGTCGGGCAGCGCGTACTCACGGTGCGCGATCCGGTAGCCGGGCTCGGCGTCGAAGACGCTGGCCGTGCCCGTCTCCAGCGGCACGCCCAGCTCACGCAGCTCGGCCTTGTCCCGCTCGAACTTGCGCTGGAACGCCTCGTGGTCCTTCGCGTCGTCCGGATCGTGCTCATAGCCGGGCACGGTCGCGGCGATCTGCGCGGCGGTCAGGAACCGTCGCGTGGACAGCAGGCAGATCACCAGGTTGACCAGGCGTTCGGTGCGGGTCCGCGACACGGGTAGACGCTAGCAGCCGGCGCGCCCGGGACGTGCACCCACGCGGGCGTGCCGCACACCTGTTCGGATTCGCGCCGGGCCCGGCAGGTCCGCACCGCTCGCCGGGCGCGTCACCGAGGGGTCGCCATAGGGTGATCCTCATGGCGCAGCCGGAGGTCAAGACCGAGAGCGTCGGCACCGTCGTTGTGGCCGGCGCCGCCAACCTCGCCATCGCCGCGGCCAAGCTGGTGGCCGGGCTGATCTCCGGGTCGGCCGCCATGCTCTCCGAGGCGGCGCACTCGGTCGCCGACACCACCACCGAGGTACTGCTCTACATGGCGCTGCGGCGGGGCGCCCGGCCCGCGGACACCCGGCACCCGTTCGGGTACGGCAAGGAGAGCTACGTCTGGGCGTTCTTCGCCGCCCTGTTCACCTTCGTCGCCGGCGCCGGTTTCGCCATCACCCACGGCGTCACGACCATCCTGGTGCACGAGCACCGCGGCAACTACCTGGTCTCGTACATCGTGCTGGCGGTGTCCTTCGCCATCGAGTCGGTCTCGCTGGCCCGGGTCATCCGGCAGGTCCGCGGCGAGTCCCGGCGCTGGAGGACCACGCCCCGGCGGTTCCTGCGGTTCACCGCCGACACCACCGTGAAGGCGGTCTTCCTGGAGGACAGCGCGGCCCTGACCGGTCTGCTGCTGGCGGCGCTCGGTGTCGGCCTGTCCCAGGCCACCGGCGACGAGGTGTGGGACGGCGTCGCGTCGATCCTGATCGGCGTCCTGCTGCTGGTGGTCGCCGGGATCCTCGCCGCCACCAACCTGTCGCTGCTGGTCGGCCGGGCGATCCCAGAGCGGCTGCGCCGCGAGATCGAGCGGGACCTGGCCGGGCTGCCCGAGGTGGAGCGGATCGACACACTGCTGACCATGCAGCTCGGCCCGGACGACATCCTGGTCGCCGCCAAGGTCGACTTCCGCGACCAGGCCACCGGCGCGGCCATCGAGGCCACCGCCGACGAGGCCGAGCGGCGGCTCACCGGGCGGTACCCGGAGATCCGCTACCTCTTCCTCGACCCCACCCGCTCGATGCCCGGCGCCAGTGGTCACGCCCGGGACACCCAGGCCGCCCCGAGCCCCGACGCGGGCGGCGACCCCACCGGGTCCTGAGCCGCATCGCGAGCAGCGGCGGACGGTGTCCTGACGGCGAAGCGGCGCGTACCGGGTCGCGCGCGCCGGACCACCGGGCGCGGGCCGGGTCACGGCCGACCACCCGGGCGCGGCGGTGCGGGCCCGCGCCGCTAGCGTGCCCGTCATGGTGCGATGGCGGGCGGGAACGGTGGCGGCGCTGCGACGGCAGTGGACCGGGGCGGTGGAGCTCGACGTCGACCTTCCCGACGGGACGAGCATGCGGGCGCTGGCCTACCCCGAGCTGGTCGGCACGCCCGAGCCCGGCGACCGGGTGCTGCTCAACGCTGGCGCGCTGCTGATGGGGCTGGGCACCGGCGGGTACGCCCTGGTGGTGGCGCTGCCGGACCGACTGCCACCGGACCCGCCCGCCGCCCTCGACACCCGCGACGCCGGGCACCTGGTGAAGGCCCGCTACACCCCGTTGCAGCCGATCCTGCTCGGCGTCGACGAGGAGGCCTCCCCGCACCACGAACTGCTCGCCGGCGCGGAGAGCCTGGACGGCATGCCGGTGGTCACCGCCGACCTGCACTCCGCCCTGCCGGCGATCCTCGCCGGGATCCACGCCGACGCCCCGCAGGCCCGGGTGGCGTACCTGCTCACCGACGGCGGGGCGCTGCCCGCCTGGTTCTCCCGCACCCTCGCCGGACTCGCCGACCGACTCGTCGGCACGATCAGCGTCGGGCAGGCGTTCGGCGGCGACCTGGAGGCCAGCACCCTGCACAGTGGGCTGCTCGCCGCCCGGCACGTGCTCGGCGCGGACGTGGCCGTCGTCGCCCAGGGGCCAGGCAACCTCGGCACCGGCACCCGCTGGGGCTTCTCCGGCGTGGCCGTCGGCGAGGCGGTCAACGCGATCGCCACGCTCGGCGGTCGGCCTGTCGGCTCGCTGCGCATCTCCGACGCCGAACCCCGCCCCCGCCATCGCGGCGTGTCACACCACAGCCTCACCGCGTACGGCCGGGTGGCGCTGGCCCCGGCGGACCTGGTGGTGCCCGACGGTCTGGACCCGGCGCTGGCCACCGAGGTGGACGCGGCGCTCGCCCCGGTGGCACGGCGACACCGGATCGTCACCGTGCCGGTCGACCGGCTGGACGCCGCGCTGCGCGGCAGTCCGGTCCCGCTGTCGACGATGGGACGGCCACTCGACGGCGACCACGCCTACTTCCTGGCGGCGGCCGCCGCCGGCCGGCACGCGGCAGCCCTGGCTGGCTGACCGCCGTCACCCCGACATACCGGTGCGGTCAGCTCCGGTCGGTGCTCAGCCAGGAACTCGTGGAGACACCTGCCATGTCCCACTCGTGCGTCTCGGTGGTGTAGAAGCGCACCGACAGCTTGTCGGGGGTGTGCGCCACGACCAGCCAGCCGCCGATCCCGCGCAGCACCCCGGAGTTGGCGATCCCCTACCGGTCCAACCGGCGCGCGAGATCCGCCGCGTCCTGTTGTGAGCCGATCAGGAACGTGATCGGGTCGAAGTTGCGCAGATCCGGCGCACGCTCGGGGTTCAGCCGCAGCTCCACCTGCACGTCGACGCCCGGGATGCGCAACTCGACCGCGAACAGCTCACCGTCGACGTCCCGGTGGTCGAGGGCGTCGAGGCGCTCGGCGTCGACCGCCCGCTGCCACCACGCCAGGCTCGCCTCGAGGTCGGACACCGGCAGCTTCAGGTGATGGATGCCGCGCAGCACGGGGTCGGGCATGGCTCCCGCCTCCCCTCCTCCGGCGCTGCGCTGCGATCCAACCTACGCTCGGCGAGGGCATCAACGCCGACGATCGGAGCAGCGGGCGAGACCCGACGGCAGGCGGCCGGCGGGTGGGGAAGGATGAGCCTGCGGGGCTCAGGCGAGGAAGATCAGCGCGAGCCAGCCGCCGACGATGAGCAGCAGCGCGACGGCCAGCACCCAGGTCGGCACGGTGTACTCGCCGCGCCGGTTTCGCTCGATCTCGGAGCGAATCTTTTCCCTGCGGCGCTCTACCCAGTTCTGCCGCTCGGCGCCGCGCTCGGAGCGGTCGGAAGGTCCGGATGTCGTCATGGCGCGCCCAGCCTACCGGGCCGGTCGACCCCGGCGGCGGACAGCACCGCCGGAGCCGACCCGGGGAGGTCACATGCTGGCGATCAACCGCTCCACCCGCTCGTCGTACGCCCGGAACGGGTCCTTGCAGAGCACGGTGCGCTGCGCCTGGTCGTTGAGCTTCAGGTGCACCCAGTCGACGGTGAAGTCGCGCCGCTTCTCCTGGGCGTGCCGGATGAACTCACCGCGCAGCCGCGCCCGGGTGGTCTGCGGGGGCGTCTCCTTGGCCTCGAAGATCTCCGGGTCGGTGGCCACCCGGTCCACCTCACCGCGGCGCTCCAGCAGCCCGTAGAGGCCACGGCCGCGCCGCACGTCGTGGTAGGCCAGGTCCATCTGCGCAACCCGGGGATGCGACAGCGGCAGGTCGTGCTTGCGCTGGTAGCGCTCGATCAGCCGCAACTTGCTGACCCAGTCGATCTCCCGGGACACCGGCTCCAGGTCGCCGGTCTCCACCGCGCTCAGCACCCGGCCCCACAGCTCGACGACCCGCTTGGCGGCCTGGTCGCCGCCGCGGCGCTCCACGAACTCGGTCGCCTTGGACAGGTACTCCTGCTGGATCTCCAGGGCGCTGACCTCCTTGCCGGAGGCCAGCCGCACCTTACGCCGGCCGGTGATGTCGTGCGACACCTCGCGGATCGCCCGGATCGGGTTCTCCAGCGACAGGTCACGCATCACCACACCGGCCTCAATCATCCGCAGCACGATGTCGGCGGTGCCGACCTTGAGCAGCGTGGTGACCTCGTTCATGTTGGAGTCGCCGACGATCACGTGCAGCCGCCGGTAGCGCTCGGCGTCGGCGTGCGGCTCGTCGCGGGTGTTGATGATCGGTCGGCTGCGGGTCGTCGCCGAGGAGACGCCCTCCCAGATGTGCTCGGCGCGCTGCGACAGGCAGTAGACGGCGCCGCGCGGGGTCTGCAGCACCTTGCCGGCGCCACAGATCAGCTGCCGGGTGACCAGGAACGGAATGAGCACGTCGGCCAGCCGGCCGAACTCGCCGTGCCGGGAGACGAGGTAGTTCTCGTGACAGCCGTAGGAGTTGCCGGCCGAATCGGTGTTGTTCTTGAACAGGTAGATCTCACCCGCGATGCCCTCATCGTGCAGCCGCTTCTCCGCGTCGACGAGCAGGCCCTCCAGGATCCGCTCGCCGGCACGGTCGTGGGCCACCAGGTCGGTGACCGAGTCGCACTCCGGGGTGGCGTACTCAGGGTGCGACCCGACATCCAGGTAGAGCCGGGCCCCGTTGCGCAGGAAAACGTTGCTGGACCGCCCCCAGGACACCACGCGACGGAAGAGGTACCGCGCGACCTCGTCCGGCGACAGCCGCCGCTGCCCGCGGTAGGTGCAGGTGACGCCGTACTCGGTCTCGAGGCCGAAGATTCGCCGCTCCATGGTGTGACATTAGCCGCCCGGAGGCCCCGTTTGTCACTGTCACACCACAGCTCGTACTCCGGGGGCGGTCACATACCGGCCGAGCGCGACATTCCGTCCGGCCGACCGCAGCACCGCCCCTGTCGCGTACGCTTCCGGACACGTGAGGGTCCTCGTCACCGGCGGAGCCGGGTTCATCGGCTCGGAGTACGTCCGCCTGCTGCTCGGCAGGCCCCTGGGCGCCGCCGCGGGCGTGCCCGCGCTCGAACCGGCCACCGTGACCGTGCTCGACAAGCTGACCTACTCGGGCAACCCGGCCAACCTCGATCCGGTACGCCACGACCCGCGGCTGCGGTTCGTGCGGGGCGACATCTGCGACCCCGAGCTGGTCGACCAGGTCGTCGCCGACCACGACGTGATCGTGCACTTCGCCGCCGAGTCACACGTGGACCGCTCCATCACCGGCGCCGCGCCGTTCGTGACCACCAACGTGCTGGGCACCCAGACGCTGCTGGACGCCGCCCTGCGCCACGGCACCGGCCGTTTCGTACACGTCTCCACCGACGAGGTGTACGGCTCGATCGACGAGGGCTCCTGGACCGAGGACCGGCCGCTGGCGCCCAGCTCGCCGTACTCGGCCTCCAAGGCCGGCTCGGACCTGCTCGCCCTGGCCTACCACCGCACCCACGGCATGGACGTGGTGGTCACCCGAGGCTCCAACACCTACGGGCCGTACCAGTTCCCGGAGAAGGTCATCCCGCTGTTCGTCACCAACCTGCTCGACGGCGGTACGGTGCCGCTCTACGGCGACGGCGGCAACGTCCGCGACTGGCTGCACGTGCACGACCACTGCCGGGGCATCGCACTGGTGCAGCGGGACGGCCGTGCCGGCGAGGTGTACCACATCGCCGGCGGCACCGAGCTGACCAACAGGGAACTCACCGGCCGGCTGCTGGAGGCGTGCGACGCCGGCTGGGACCGCGTCGTGCCGGTCGCCGACCGCAAGGGCCACGACCGCCGCTACTCGCTGGACACCACCAGGATCCGCGAGGAGCTGGGGTACGCCCCGAGTATCGACCTGGACCACGGCCTCGCCGAGACCGTGCGCTGGTACCGGGAGAACCGGGCCTGGTGGGAGCCGCTGAAGGCCGACCCGGCCGGATGACCCGCCCACCGGCACCGGCGGCATGCCGGGCCGGAGCGTGGTCACCGCCCTCGCCGCGGGCTACCCCGGACCTCCCGTACCGCTCCCCCGGCGCCGCTGACGGCACTGCGCCGGGGGTACCGGATCCCGGTGCCCCCGGCGCAGCCGTGACGAACTCTCAGCGGTCGGCCTCGCCCGGCCGGTCCTCCAGGTCGGCGGAGCCAGCGGAACTGGTCGGCTTGTGCGCCGGCTCGGTCGGCACCGTCGCCGTGCCCGGGCCGCCCGCCTGTTCCGCCGGCCGGTCACCGGCGCCGCTGTCGCCGTCGAGCAGCGCCGTCAGGGCGGCACCGGTGATCCGCCGGAACGAGCGACCGACCCGCTGGCGGTCCAGCACCGCCACCTCGAGCTGATTCGCGGCGATCGTGCGGGCCGCACCGCCCTCCCCGCCGACGGTGCTCAACGCCTGGACGGCCACCTTCACCGCCTCGCCGAGCGACATGTCCGGCCGGTGGTTGGACTTCAGCACGCCGGTGATCGCCTCGGCCTGCCCGCCCATCGCCATCCGCCCCGGCTCGTCGTTCACCGAACCGTCGTAGGTCAGCCGGTACAGCTCGTCGTCGTCCGCGGTCGCCCCCACCTGCGCCACGCAGATCTCCACCTCGAACGGCTTCGACTGCTCGGTGAAGATCGCGCCCAGCGTCTGCGCGAACGCGTTCGCCAACGCCCGACCGGTCACGTCACGGCGGTCGTAGCTGAGCCCGTTGAGGTCCGCCATCCGCACACCGGCCCGGCGCAGGTTCTCGAACTCGTTGTACCGGCCGACGGCGGCGAACCCGATCCGGTCGTAAATCTCGCTGACCTTGTGCAGGGCGCTGGAGAGGTTCTCCGCGACGAAGAGCACCCCGCCGGAGTAACTCAGGACCACGGCGCTGCGCCCCCGGGCGATGCCCTTGCGGGCCAGCTCGGAGCGGTCGCGCATGATCTGTTCGGGCGAGGCGTAGAACTGCATTGCCACGGCGGCGGTTCTCCTTACGGCGCTGTGCTGACGACTGACTGGTGGGGGTGAACGCGGCTCAACCGCCCGGGTTCTCCATCCGGCCGGCGACCACGCCCTCGGCGATCGCCGCCGTCTCGGTGTCGGTGAGCCGGCGGGTGCCCTCGGCGGTCGCGGTCATCACCACCGGGTAGATCCGGCGGGTCAGGTCCGGTCCGCCGGTCGCGGTGTCGTCGTCGGCCGCGTCGTAGAGCGCCTCGACCGCGAGCCGGGTGGCGTCCTCGACGGACAGGCCGGCCCGGTACCGCTTCTTCAGCGCGGACTTGGCGAAGAGCGACCCGGAGCCGATCGCGTCGTAACCGGTCTCCTCGTACGGGCCGCCGGTCACGTCGAAGCTGAAGATCCGGCCGGCCTTCGCCGGGTCGCTGGCCGCCAGGTCGAAGCCGGCGAAGAGCGGGACCACCGCCAGCCCCTGCATGGCCGCGCCCAGGTTGCCCCGGATCATCGACGCCAGCCGGTTAGCCTTGCCGTCGAGCGAGAGCATCGCGCCCTCGATCTTCTCGTAGTGCTCCAGCTCCACCTGGAACAGTCGCATCAGCTCGATGCCGATGCCCGCAGTGCCGGCGATGCCGACCAGCGAGTACGCGTCGGCCGGGTGCACCTTCTCGATGTCGCGCTGGGCGATCAGGTTGCCCATGGTGGCCCGCCGGTCGCCCGCCAGCACCACGCCGCCGGCGGCCGAGATGGCCACGATGGTGGTGGCGTGCGGCGCGAGGTCGGCGGCCATGCCCGGCGGCAGCGGCCGGCGGCCCGGCAGCATCTCGGGGGCCACCCGGCTCAGGAACGAGGTGAAGGAGGACGTCCCCGCGTTGGTGAACACATCTGGTAGACGCCCGGATGGATCAAAACCCGCTGCCACGTGGTTCCTCTCAGGTACGTGATCGCCCTGGCCAGCCTCGTGGGACTGTCACGGAACTGGCCAAGACCACCGTTGCAGTTGAAGCAGAGTATCCCGCGCACCCATCCGGTGCGATGATCGTGGTCCAGGTGTTGCGGATCTTCCCCGCCGCAGATCGCGCAGACCCCGCCCTGCTCGGCCAGGAGCTCGTCAAACTCCTTGTGCCCCACGCCGTAGCGCCGTCTCAGGTGGTACTCGCGCGTGCCGCCGTAGAGCCGCTGCTGGGTCTTCCGGGTCCGGAGGTTGTGGCACGGCTTGCAGTATGTGCCGTAGCCGGTGCTGTCCGAGCGGTTACGGGGGAAGTCAGCCAGGGCCTTGGCCGACTCGCAGTCCGCGCAGAACCGATGTCCCTCCTGGACCTCGCGCGCCTTCCGGACCTCGCGGCCGTGTTGCTCCCTCACGCGCTTCGCGTAGCTGGCCTTCGACCGCTCGTTGAAGCACGGTTTGCAGTAGCTGCCGCGACCGTCCGGCTGCTTGCTGCTGGCACAGAACTGCTCAAGAGGCAGCCACTCGCCGCAGTCGCGGCAGCGGCGGTGGCCATCCCGGTCATCCAGGGGTCGAGGCATATCCGATTTGCCCAGCTATGCCCTACTCTCCCCCTTTTTGCACGTAACCCCTCACGAACTCCTCTGCGTTCTCCTCCAGGACGGAGTCGATCTCGTCGAGCAGGTCGTCGACGTCCTCGGTGATCTCAGCGTGCCGCTCGGCTACCTCCGGGTCGACCTCGGTGGTGACGTCCTCGATCTCCTCGCCCTGCCGGGACTTGCCGGACTGCGACTGACCGCCGCTGTCACGAGTGGCCATTGCTGCCTCCTCCACGATCGTCTGCGATGAACTTACCTCGCGGGAGCGACGAAAAGCCCGCCGCGCGCCGGCTCGCGGCGCCCGGCGGGCAATTGGACCGGGGCTCAGCCCCCGGTCAACGTCTCCAGCAGGTCCTTGGCACTGGCGCAGCGGTCGAACAGCGCCCCGACGTGCTTGCGGGTGCCCCGCTCCGGCTCCATCATCGGCACCCGGACCAGCGACTCCCGGCCCACGTCGAAGATCACGGAGTCCCAGCTCGCGGCGACCACCTCGGAGGCGTACTGCGCGAGGCAGCGGCCCCGGAAGTAGGCCCGGGTGTCCTCCGGCGGCTCGGTCATCGCGCTGCGGGTCTCCTCGTCGGTCAGCAGCGTCTTCATCGACCCCCGGGAGACCAGCCGGTGGTAGAGGCCCTTCTCCGGCCGGACGTCGGAGTACTGCAGGTCGACCAGTTGCAGCTTGTGCGAGCCCCAGCCGAGCTTCTCCCGCTCCCGGTAGCCCTCCAGCAGCCGCAGCTTGGCCACCCAGTCCAGCTCGTCGGCGCAGAGCATCGGGTCGCGGCCGAGCCGGTCCAGCACGCTCTCCCAGCGGTCCAGCACGTCGGCGGTCTGCTCGTCGACGTCGGCGCCGTACCGGTCGTCGACAAAGGACCGCACCCGCTCCAGGTACGCCCACTGCACGTCCAGCGCGGTGAGGCGGCGGCCGTCGCGCAGCCGCATGCGGTGGGTGAGCGACGGGTCGTGGCTGACCGCGCGCAGCTCGCTGACCGGGTCGGCGATGCCCAGGTCCGCGCCGAGCGCCTTCTCCTCGATCATGGTGAGGATCAGGGCGGTGGTGCCGACCTTGAGGTAGGTGGAGATCTCGGAGAGGTTGGCGTCGCCGATGATGACGTGCAGCCGGCGGTACTTGTCGGCGTCGGCGTGCGGCTCGTCGCGGGTATTGATGATCGGGCGCTTGAGCGTCGTCTCCAGCCCCACCTCGACCTCGAAGAAGTCGGCGCGCTGGGAGATCTGGAAGCCGCTCTGGCCGCCGTCCTGGCCGATGCCGACGCGGCCGGCCCCGCAGAAGATCTGCCGGGTGACGAAGAACGGGGTCAGGTACGCCACGATGTCGGCGAACGGGGTCTGGCGGCGCATCAGGTAGTTCTCGTGGGCGCCGTAGCTGGCGCCCTTGTTGTCGGTGTTGTTCTTGTAGAGGTGGATCGGCTGGCTGCCGGGGATGGTGGCGGCCCGGCGGGACGCCTCGGCCATCACCCGCTCGCCGGCCTTGTCCCAGCGCACGATGTCGCGGGGGGTGGTCACCTCGGGTGTGGAGTACTCGGGGTGGGCGTGGTCGACGTAGAGCCGGGCGCCGTTGGTGAGTATCACGTTGGCCAGCCCGAGGTCCTCGTCGGCCAGCGCCTCGGCGGGGTCGTACGCGGCCCCGGAGTAGGTGAAGCCGCGGGCGTCGCGCAGCGGCGACTCCTCCTCGTAGTCCCAGCGCGCCCGACCGCCCCGGTTGAGCTCGGGACGGGCACCGTAGGCATTGACCACCTGCGACGAGGTGACCATCGGGTTGGCCCCGGCCTGGCCGGGCACGGAGATGCCGTACTCGACCTCGGTGCCCATGATCCGTCTTACGCTCATCGACCTACCCGCTTCGCTCGCCCGACCCGGTCCCCCGTCACGTCGAGCGTAGTCCGCCTCCTGCGACACGGGGGCTTGGCGGTGCAGCCGGGTCACGTGTCGTCGCCGTGGCCGGGGACGACGCCGGTCGGTGCGGGTCGGTGCGCGACGAGCATCGCGACGGTGGTGACCAGGGGCGTGGCTGCGGGGTCCTGGCGGGGCGACGGTCGATGGGTGAGCGAGGGGCCGGCCAGGGGCGTGGACGGGCGGAGCCCGGGACGCGTCGCGCGTCCCGGGCTCCGGTTGGTCCTACCGTCGGCTCAGAGGTACTGGCCGGTGTTGCTGGCGGTCTCGATGGACCGGCCGGCCTCGGCGCCCTTGCCACCGGAGACGAGTGTGCGGATGTAGACGATCCGCTCGCCCTTCTTGCCGGAGATGCGGGCCCAGTCGTCGGGGTTGGTGGTGTTGGGCAGGTCCTCGTTCTCGCGGAACTCGTCGACGCAGGCGTCGAGCAGGTGCTGCAGGCGCAGCCCCTTGCGACCGGAGGTGAGGAACTCCTTGATGGCCATCTTCTTGCTCCGGTCGACGATGTTCTGGATCATCGCGCCGGAGTTGAAGTCCTTGAAGTAGAGGACTTCCTTGTCGCCGTTGGCGTAGGTGACCTCGAGGAAGCGGTTCTCCTCGGTCTCGGAGTACATCCGCAGCACCACGGCGTCGATCATGGCCGCGACGGTGGCCTGGGGGTCGCCGCCGTGCTCGGCCAGGTCGTCCGGGTGCAGGGGCAGCCCGGAGAGGATGTACTTGGAGAAGATGTCCTTGGCCGCCTCGGCGTCCGGACGCTCGATCTTGATCTTCACGTCGAGCCGACCGGGGCGCAGGATCGCCGGGTCGATCATGTCTTCCCGGTTGGAGGCGCCGATGACGATGACGTTCTCCAGACCCTCCACGCCGTCGATCTCGCTGAGCAGCTGAGGGACGATCGTGTTCTCCACATCGGAGGACACGCCCGAACCACGGGTCCGGAAGATCGAGTCCATCTCGTCGAAGAACACGATCACCGGGGTGCCCTCGCCGGCCTTCTCCCGAGCCCGCTGGAAGATCAGCCGGATGTGCCGCTCGGTCTCGCCGACGTACTTGTTGAGCAGCTCCGGGCCCTTGATGTTGAGGAAGAAGCTGGTGTGCTTCTCCTTGCCCTGCCGCTCGGCGATCTTCTTGGCCAGCGAGTTGGCCACCGCCTTGGCGATCAGGGTCTTGCCGCAGCCGGGCGGGCCGTAGAGCAGGATGCCCTTGGGTGGGCGGAGCTGGTGCTCGCGGAACAGGTCCGCGTGCAGGAAGGGCAGCTCCACCGCGTCGCGGATCTGCTCGATCTGCGCCTGGAGGCCACCGATGTCGGTGTAGTCGACGTCGGGCACCTCCTCCAGGACCAGCTCCTCGACCTCGCTCTTGGGGATCCGCTCGTAGGCGTACGCCGAGCGTGGCTCGATCATGAGCGAGTCGCCGGCCCGGATCGCCGAACCGATGAGCGTCTCGGCGAGGTGCACGATGCGCTCCTCGTCGGAGTGGGAGACCACCAGTGCGCGGTCACCCGGCGCTCCGCCCGGCCCTTCCAGGATCTCCTTGAGCATCACGACCTCGCCGACCCGCTCGTAGCCGAACGCGTCGACGATGTTGAGGGCGTCGTTGAGCAGGACCTCCTGGCCGCGGCGTAGCTCCTCCACGTCCAGCGAGGGCGAGACGGCGACCCGGAGCTTGCGGCCACCGGTGAAGACGTCCACCGTCCCGTCGTCGTGTCGCGCGAGAAAGACGCCGTAGCCACTCGGCGGTTGCGCGAGGCGGTCGATCTCCTCCTTGAGCGTCACGATCTGCGTGCGAGCCTCCTTGAGGGTGCTCACCAGCCGGTCGTTGTTCTCGGTCAGCCGCGCCAACTGTGCCTGGGTGGCCGCCAGCCGCTCTTCGAGCTGCCGGACGTGTCGGGGGCTTTCGGTCAACTTGCGCCGCACCAGAGCGAGTTCCTCTTGAAGGAACGCGACCTGCGTGGAGAGATCGTGGGCCTCCTTCTCCCACCGTGCGGCGCGCGAGTCCGCGTCGTCGCTGCGTGCCACGTCCCACCTCCCCGGGGGCTTGAACGTTCTGCCCTAACACTAGCCGCTATGAGGCCGATTCGGTCCCACGCAACACCCTCGTCACCGAACCTTGATCGCCAAGGGTGGGCCGGCGGGCCGGTACCGGCGTTCAGGTACCGTCGGAGCGTGGGACGGGAGAACATGGGGGGTGCACCGGTGGCCGAGGTCGCGACCGACCAGCTGCAGGTCTGGGTGGACCAGGATCTCTGCACGGGTGACGGGCTCTGCGTGCAGTACGCGCCGGAGGTGTTCGAGTTCGACGTCGACGGGCTGGCGTACGTCAAGGCCGCCGACGGTGAGCTGCGGATGGCGCCGGGCAGCCGGGTCGACGTGCCCGAGCACCTGCGGCTCGAGGTGATCGACTCCGCGAAGGAGTGCCCCGGCGAGTGCATCCACGTGGTGCGCGGCGACGGCGTCGAGGTGGCCGGCCCGGAGGCGGAGGACTGAGCGCCGCCGCCGACCCGACCGCGACGCCGGGCGCCGCGCGCTGAGCGCCCCGGCGCCGACCACGGGCGGCGAGCCGGGGTACGGCTCAGAGCATCGGACGGCCGACCACCGAGGCGACCAGTCGGGCGAACTCCTCCAGCCGGGCGATCTGCCCCGCGCCGCCGTCGTCCAGGGTCTTGCCGAAACGCAGCGCGTCGTGCCGCGGCGCGCCGGCCATCTCCTCGCTCGGCGGCGCCTCGTCCAGTGAGGAGAGCAGCAGGTAGACGTCGATGCTGTCGACCCGGATCTCCCCGCTGTCGGAGCGGGTGAGCCGGCGCCGGCAACCGACCTCGGTGACCGTGGAGACCGGCACCACCCGCAGCGAGGACGTCATCGAGCCGGGCGGGCCCTCGCCCGGCGGCACGTCCTCACCGTGCCAGAGGATGAGCCGGCTGCCGTCGCAGACGACGACCTCCTGCCACACCCCGTTCACCTCGTTGACGAAGCGTTCCAGGGTGAAGCCGAGCACCGACGCGCCGCGCAGCACCCCGCCGAGCGCGTCCAGGGCGACGTCCGGGTCGCGCAGGTAGGCCCGCGCGGCCGACTCCAGGTCCTGGTACGGGGACCAGTCCGGAAAGACGGCGGGCAGGTCGCCGCCGCCGTAGCCCGGTTGGCTCATCCCGCCGCCCTCCCCCGGTCGGCGGCGCCGCCGACCGGGCGCGTGCCGCCCGTGTCGACCCGCGCGCCCACGCCGGCCCGCCCGCTCACCGGAGCCGCCCTCGGTTCACGGCTGCGGGGTCCAGCTCGTTGGTCACGGCCTGTCCATCTCCCCCGTCGTGTCGGATTCCGCATCTGCGGCCTGCGCCGCGGCCGCCTGCCGGGCCGCTTCCGCCTCGCGCAGTACCTGCCGACGCTGCGCGTACGCCTCGGTGCCCTTGCTCGGCTTGCGCCGCCGCGGCGGCGCGGTGACGCCGGGGGCGAGCTTGCGGGCGGAGACCAGGAACGCGGTGTGCGCGATCATCCGGTGGTCCGGGCGGACGGCGAGCCCCTCGGCGTGCCAGTCGCGCACCAGCGACTCCCAGGCCCGCGGCTCGGTCCAGCCGCCGCGTTCGCGCAGCGCCTCCACCAGCTCGGACAGCTGCGGTGTGGTGGCCACGTAGCCGATGAAGACCCCGCCGGGCACCAGCGCCCGTTCGACCATGTCGAGGGTCTCCCAGGGGGTAAGCATGTCCAGGATGATCCGGTCGAAGCCGGTCTCCTCGCACGCGGCGACGTCACCGACGTGCAGGTTCCACGCCGGGTGGGGCCCGTTGAAGAACGCCTCGACGTTGCGCTTGGCGATCTGGGCGAAGTCGTCGCGCAGCTCGAAGGAGTGCAGCTCGCCCTCGGTGCCGACGGCGCGCAGCAGCGAGCAGCTGAGCGCGCCGGAGCCGGCGCCGGCCTCCAGGACCTTCGCGCCGGGGAAGATGTCGCCCATCGCGACGATCTGCGCCGAGTCCTTCGGGTAGATCACCTGCGCGCCGCGCGGCATGGAGAGCACGTAGTCCGACAGCAGCGGTCGCAGGGCGAGGAACGCGGTGCCGCCGCCGGAGGTGGTGACCACGCTGCCGTCGGGCAGCCCGATCAGGTCGTCGTGCTTGAGGATGCCGCGGTGGGTGTGGAACTCCTTGCCGGGCTCCAGGGTGACCGTGTGCATCCGCCCCTTGGGATCGGTCAGCTGCACCCGGTCGCCGGGCCGGAACGGCCCGCGGTGCACAGGTGTCAGGGCCGGGTTGGCGGTGTCGGCCGGGGCGGCGGAGGGAGTCGCGGTCACGTGTTCATCTTCCGTTTGGGTTCGAGGAGCTGCGCCAGATCGGCGATGTGCAGAATGCCGACGACATCTTCGCCTGCGGTCACCACGTACTGCGCGCCCGGGTGGGTCTGCACGGCCTCCATCACCCGTTCCCCGTCGAGCCCGACCGGCAGCGCGGGGAGCGTGGCCAGTGACCGGGCGACCGCGTCCACGGCCAGCCAGGGCCGGCGCTCGACCGGCACCGCCTCGGCGGCGGCCGGGTCGACCAGCGCGACCGGCCGGCCGGCGGAGTCGGTGACCAGCAGCGCGGCGGCGGGCTGGCCGCTCTCGGCGCGCCGGCGCTGCGCCTCGGACAGCGGGGTGCCGGTCGTCACCGGCCAGACCGGGCGGGCCAGCCGGGTCAGGTCGATCAGCGGGAAGCGGCGGCTGAGCCGGGCGACCCGGATGGACTGCCCGGCTCCGCGCCACAGCGTCACGGCGACCAGGAGCATCAGCGGCAGCGCCAGCGGCGCCAGGAGGTCGGCCACGGTGAGCAGCAGGACCAGCGCGGCGGTGCCCACGGCGACGGCCCGGCCGACCCAGCCGGCGACCTCGGTGCCCCGGTGCCGGTCGCGGGTCAGCCCCCAGACCACCGCCCGCAACGCCCGGCCGCCGTCCAGCGGCAGCCCGGGCAGGATGTTGAACAACGCGACGATGACGTTGCTCACCGCGAGCTGGAAGGCCAACTGGTTGGCCACGGTGCCGTCGGGCAGGGCCAGCGTCGCGGCCACCGCGAGCGCGCCGAGCACCGCGGAGACCGCCGGCCCGGCCAGCGACACCAGCAGGTCGACGCGGGGGGTGGGGGCGTCGCGGTCCATCTCGGTGTACCCGCCGAGCAGTTCCAGCGTGATCCCGCGCACACCGATGCCGTAGCGGCGGGCGGTCAGCGCGTGGCCCAGCTCGTGCAGCAGCACCGAGCCGAGCAGCGACACCACGAAGCCGAAGCCGATCAGGTAGCCGGCGACCTGCGACAGGTCGAGCTGCCGGCGGGCGAACTCGGCGTACAGGACGGTCACCAGCACGGTCAGCAGGACCATCGAGCCGTTGAGGTGCAGCGGCACCCCGAACACCCGGCCCACGGTGAGGGCGGTGCGCCGGGCGGGCCGGCGCGCCGGCCGGGGTGTCTGCTCCACCTCGACGATGCTACGGACCGCGCGGCGCAACGCCGGCACGGCGTCCGACGCGCGGGGTGCCCGCCGCGCGGGCGGTGTCACACCGGTGTCCTAACCTTCCGGACATGACGGCGGAACCGGTGACGACCCAGCAGCCATCCCCCCCGGCGCAGGTGCCGCCGACGGTGCGGGCCTCGCTGTCCCCGTCGCGGGCGGCGGATTTCAAGACCTGCCCCCTGCTCTACCGGTTCCGCAGCATCGACCGGCTGCCCGAGCGGCCCACCGTCGAGCAGGCCCGGGGCACGCTGGTGCACGCGGTGCTGGAGCGGCTGTTCGACCTGCCCGCCGAGGGCCGCACACCGACCGCGGCCGGCGACCTGGTGGCACCGCAGTGGGACCGGCTGGTCACCGAGCAGCCCGAGCTGGCCGGGCTCTTCGACGGCGCCGAGCCGGCCGGTCCGGTGGAGTTCCTCCGGTCCGCCGCCGGGCTGCTAGAGGGCTACTTCGCGGTGGAGGACCCGACCCGGCTGGAGCCGGCCGAACGAGAGAGCCTGATCTCGGCGGTGGTCGACGACGAGCTGCTCATCCGGGGCTACCTCGACCGGCTCGACGTCGCGCCGGACGGTGCGCTGCGGGTGGTCGACTACAAGACCGGCGGTGCGCCGCGCGAGGCGTTCGAGGCGCGGGCGCTGTTCCAGCTGAAGTTCTACGCGCTGGTGCTGTGGCGCACCCGGGGGGTGGTGCCGCGGGTGCTGCGGCTGCTCTACCTGCGCGACGCCGAGGTGTTGGACTACACGCCGGACGCCGACGAGCTGGTCCGCTTCGAGCGCACGGTGGTGGCGCTGTGGCGGGCCATCGAGCAGGCCACCGCCCGGCAGGATTTCCGGCCCCGCCCGAGCCGGCTCTGCGACTGGTGCAGTCACCAGGCGCTGTGCCCGACGTTCGGCGGCACCCCGCCGCCGTTCCCGGTAACGGCGGGTGGCGGCGACCCGTTGCGCGACGCCCGTTCCAATCCGGCCGCCCCGGGCGCCGACGAGTAGATCGGCGGGCCGCACCACACCGGCTTCCGCGCCGACCCGACGGCGCCGGTCCCGCGACGGTCGGGACGCGGTGACACCGCGCCCTCTACGGTGGTCCGCGACGCACCGGCGCAGGGGCGTCGACGGCGACCCGGTGTGCGCGAGGATGTCCGGTGCGGCGGCACGGCGTCGGCGGCGGGACGGGAGGCGAGATGACCGATCGGGTGGCCCCGGGGCGGCCGGTGCGGATCCTGCTCGCCGACGACCAGCCGCTGCTGCGTACCGGCTTCCGGATGGTGCTCGGCGCTGCCGGTGACCTGGACGTGGTGGCCGAGGCCGGCGACGGGGTGGAGGCGCTGGAGCTGTCGCGCCGGCTGCTGCCCGACGTGGTGCTGATGGACATCCGCATGCCGCGGATGGACGGGGTGGCGGCGACCCGGGCGATCGTCGACGCCCGGCTCCCGGTGCGGGTGCTGATGCTCACCACCTTCGACCTGGACGAGTACGTGGTGGGTGCGCTGCGCGCCGGCGCCAGCGGCTTCCTCGCCAAGGACGTACCGGCGGAGGATCTGGTGGCGGCGATCCGCACGGTGGCCGGCGGGGACGCCGTGGTCGCGCCGCGGATCCTGCGACGCCTGCTGGACCGCTTCGCCGACCTGCTGCCGGACCCGGCGGCGACGCCACCGAAGGCGCTCAGCGCGCTCACCGAGCGGGAGCGTGAGGTGCTGGTGCAGGTGGCCCGGGGGTTGTGCAACGCCGAGATCGCGGGGGCCCTGTCGGTGAGTGAGACCACGATCAAGACGCACGTCGGGCACGTGCTCACCAAGCTGGGGCTGCGCGACCGGGTGCAGGCCGTGGTGGTGGCGTACGAGTCGGGGCTGGTCCGTCCCGGGGCGTAGCGCTCGCCCGACCGGCTACCCCACCCGGCGTACCCGAAGATCCCTCCGTGGGGGGACGGCCGGGTTGTCGTCGTCACCTACCGTGACCGGAGACGGTTCGGCGCGGTTGACTCTCACGTGGCGTCAGCTTCTAGCGTCGGGCCCGGGCACACGTTTCGCCGATCGGGAAACCAGTCGACCGGCGGTGGGTCAGGGGCAACCCTGAGCCGGCATGGGGGTGCACCCGCAGCGGGAAATCCGCATCGGATCCCCCCGTGGGCGGACGGGCCGGGCGCGGACAGCGCCGATGATGGGATGACGCGCCGGACCAGCGGGGGCGGCGTGACTCGGACAGACGGAAGAGGTAGATGAACGTGACCGCGACGGTAGGCCGGCAGGCGCAGGCCGCGGCCCGGGCGAACGACGTGTGGAAGGTGTACGGCAGCGGCGAGGCGCAGGTCATCGCGCTGCGGGGGGTCAGCGCGGAGTTCGAGCGAGGCCGGTTCACCGCCATCATGGGCCCGTCGGGTTCGGGCAAGTCGACGCTGATGCACTGCCTGGCCGGCCTGGACTCGGTCACCCGCGGGACGGTGGCGATCGGCGAGACCACGGTGACCGGGCTCGGCGACGCGGGGTTGACCAAGCTGCGCCGGGACAAGGTCGGCTTCATCTTCCAGCAGTTCAACCTGCTGCCCACGCTGACCGCCAAGGAGAACATCCTGCTGCCGCTGTCCATCGCCGGGCGCAAGCCCGACCCGGCCTGGTACGACACGGTGATCGACACGGTCGGCCTGCGGGACCGGCTGGACCACCGGCCGGCGCAGCTCTCCGGTGGCCAGCAGCAGCGGGTGGCGTGCGCCCGGGCGCTGGTGTCCCGTCCCGAGGTGATCTTCGCGGACGAGCCGACGGGTAATCTGGACTCCCGCTCCGGCGCCGAGGTGCTCAACTTCCTGCGCAACTCCGTGCGGGAGCACGGCCAGACCATCGTGATGGTCACCCACGACCCGACCGCCGCCGCGTACGCCGACCGGGTGGTCTTCCTCGCCGACGGGCAGATCGTCTCGGAGCTGATCGAGCCGACCGCCGACACGGTGCTGGACACCATGAAGAAGCTGGACACCTCGGCCGAGGTGGGCAACTGATGTTCCGGGCGACACTGAAGAGTCTGCTGGCCCGCAAGGTCCGGCTGATCCTGTCCGGGTTGGCGGTGGTGCTCGGGGTGATGTTCGTGTCGGGCGCCTTCGTGCTCACCGACACGCTGGGCCGCTCCTTCGACTCGGTCTTCGCCGACGGCTTCTCCGAGATCGACGTGAACGTCGCGGCGAAGCCGAAGGTCGAGCTCGACGAGTTGGAGGGCGAGCAGACCGCCGCACCGGTGCCCGCCGCCGTGGTGGAGCGGGTGAAGCAGGTGCCTGGGGTGGCGTCGGCGACCGGTGTGGTCAACGCCGACGGCGCCCGCGTGATCGGCAGCAACGGCAAGGTGGTCACCTCGTTCGGTCCGCCGCAGCTCGGCGAGAACTGGACCGGGGAGAGCGATCTGCTGCGACTGCGGGAGGGACGCGCGCCGCAGGCCGAGGACGAGATCGTCATCAACAAGGCGCTCGCCACGGCCGCGAAGGTGCAGGTCGGGCAGAAGGTCGGTGTGCTCACCGCGTTCGAGTCGAAGAAGCGCGAGTTCACGCTGGTCGGCGTCGTCGGCTACAGCGGCGACCGGGACTCCATCGGCGGGGTCAACGAGACCTTCTTCACCACGCCGGTGGCGCAGAAGCTGATGCTGGGTGCGCCGGACGCGTTCAGCAGCATCACCGTACGCGCCGCCGGTGGCGTCTCCGACGAGAAGCTGCGCGACGACGTGGCCCGCACCCTCGGCGCGGAGTACGAGGTGAAGACCGGCGAGCAGGTGGCCGCGGACGCCTCGGCGAGCCTGAAGGAGGGCTTGTCCTTCTTCAACAAGATCCTGCTCGGCTTCGCCGCGGTGGCGCTGCTGGTGGGCACCTTCCTGATCCTCAACACGTTCTCGATCATCGTGGCGCAGCGGACCCGGGAGCTGGCGCTGATGCGCGCCATCGGGGCCAGCGGCCGGCAGATCATCGGTTCGGTGGTGCTGGAGGCGATCGCGGTCGGGCTGATCGCGTCGGTGCTGGGCCTGGCCGCCGGCATCGGGGTGGGTGCGCTGCTGGCGTTCCTGTTCGGCAAGCTGGCCGGTGGTCTCACCCTGGCCGGGATCGGCGTACCGGCGTCGGCGGTGATCGGCTCGTTCGCTGTCGGTCTGGTCATCACCGTGGTGGCGGCGCTGCTGCCGGCGCTGCGGGCCTCCCGGATCCCGCCGATCGCGGCGATGCAGGACGTGGCCACGCCGGACCGGCCGTTGACCAAGGTCAGCGTGGCCGGGTCGCTGGTCACCGCCGTCGGCGCCGTGCTGCTCTTCCTGGGGCTGAGCGGCAACGCCGGTGGTCAGACCCTGGCCACCATCCTCGGCGGGGTGCTGTTCGCCTTCATCGGGGTGGCGCTGCTGACCCCGCTGATCAGCCGGCCGGTGGTCAGCCTGCTCGGCGCGATCTTCGCCTGGTCGGTGCCGGGCAAGCTGGGCCGATTGAACTCCGGGCGCAACCCGCGCCGCACCGCGATCACCGCCGCCGCCCTGATGGTCGGCATCGCGCTGGTCACCGGCGTCACGGTGATCCTCGACTCGGCCAAGGGCAGCATCAGCGCCCTCGCCGAGGACACCATCAAGGCCGAGCTGGTGATCTCCGGCGTGCAGGGCGGGCCGCGTCCGCCGAGCTTCGACCCGGAGGTGCTGGAGAAGGCCAAGGCCCTGCCGGGCGTGCGGATGGTCGACGGCGAGTACGGCGACATGGCCAAGCTCGACGGCCAGAGCACCTGGGTGGCGGCGAGCAGCGACGTGGCGTCGCTGCGGCAGATCTTCGGCGCGAAACCCACCGCCGGTGACATCGACCGGCTCGGCCCGGACCAGATGCTGGTCAGCTCGGACACCGCCACGTCCCGCAACCTGTCGGTGGGCTCGCCGGTCAAGGTGCAGCTGACCCGGGGCGAGGCCCGCACCTACACGGTCAGCGGCATCTACGAGTCGTCGCAGCTCACCAACCCGGTGACGCTGCCGGCCTCGGCGGCGAAGGACTTCGCCATCCCGCAGCCCATCCAGGGCTTCATCCAGTTGGCCCCGGGTGCCCGGGTCGCCGACGTGCAGCCGCGGGTGGAGACGCTGCTCGCGGACAGCCCCGAGGTGTCGGTGGCCGACCGGGGCGCGTTCATCAAGCAGCAGACCAGTCAGCTCGACGGACTGCTGACGATGATCCAGATCCTGCTGGCGCTGGCCATCGTGATCGCCGTACTGGGCATCATCAACACGCTGGCGCTGTCGGTGCTGGAGCGGACCCGGGAGCTGGGTCTGCTGCGAGCGATCGGCCTGCGCCGGGCGCAGACCATGCGCATGATCACCGTGGAGGCGGTGGTGATCTCGGTGTTCGGCGCGCTGCTCGGCGTGGTGGTGGGCAGCGGTCTCGGCGCCGCGGTGGTCGAGGCGCTCAAGGACGAGGGGATCACCGACCTGATCCTGCCCTGGGGGCAGATGGGGATCTTCCTGGGTCTCGCCGCGATCATCGGGGTGGTGGCCGCGGTGCTGCCGGCGATCCGGGCGGCCCGGATCAACGTCCTGGGCGCGATCGCCCACGACTGAGCGGTAAGGAGGGGCCCCCTGCTAACGCCTGGTGCATAGCAGGGGGCCCCTTTTAACGCTTGGCTCGCGCCGGGGGCGGCTCAGCCGGCGACGCGGCGGCCGGCGTCGGCGCGGCGTGCCAGCAGCGCGGAGAGCAGTTCCAGGTCCGCACCGGTCAGGCTCTCCAACTGGTGTACGCCGTCGGTGGCGGGCAGCGGCACCTCCGCGGGTACGGCCAGCACCGCCGCGCCGGAGGCCAGCGCGCTGGCCACCCCGGTCGCCGAGTCCTCGATCGCCACGCACCGCTCGATCGGCACCCCCAGCAGCCGCGCGGCGGTCAGGTACGGCTCCGGGTGCGGCTTGGCGGCGGTCACCTCGTCGCCGCAGACCACCGCGTCGAAGCTGTCCCGGCCCAGGGTCTCCAGGGCGATCTCGACCAGCGGCCGGCCGCTGGAGGTGACCAGGGCGGTGGGGATCCCGGCCGCGCGAACCGCGCTCAGCAGGGCGAGCGCACCGGGGCGCCAGCGCAGCCCGGTGCGGAACAGCTCCAGGATGCGGGTGTTGATCCACGCCGCGCTGACCTCGGGGTCCCGCTCGGGCTGGCCCAGGTCGTCGTGCAGGATGCACATGGACTCGGCCATGCTGGTGCCGATGATGGCCCGGCGGGCGGCGTCGGAGAGCGTGCCCCCGTACTCCTTGGCGAGTTCCTGCAACGCGATGTCCCACAGCTTCTCGCTGTCGACCAGGGTGCCGTCCATGTCGAAGAGCACGGCGGCGGGATGGTGGCTGCTCAGCGGATCTTCCAGGGTCGGCACCCGGCGATCCTCTCAGGGCCCGCCGCGACCGGTGCCCGCGGTGCCCGCTCAGGTGACGGGGGCAACCCGGTCAGCCGAGGTCGCAGGCGTCCAGCGAGCGCTCGTAGCCGCGGAAGAACGACTCGGTGCGCTGTTCGGCGGTGCCGTGCGAACCCTCCGCGAACCAAGGTTGGTTCGGGTCGTCGCCGACCGCGGCCAGCCCCTCCCGGAACTCGTCCAGGTCACCCTCGGCGAGGGTCAGGGCCTTGGAGCGCACCGAGTCGCCGAGGTACGCCCCGGCCATGCAGTCGGCCTGGAGTTCCTGCTGGATGGTGAAGTTGTACCGGATGCCGAGACGGACCTGGATGCCGTGGGCGTACTCGTGGCCGAGCAGGTAGAACACGAACGCGTCGCCGACCTGGCGGAACGCGGCCACCGACCAGTTCACGTCGTAGGCGATGAAGTCGCCCTGGGAGCAGTAGACGGCGTTGTTGCGCGGCAGCGGCTGACCGCCGCAGGACACCTCACCCTCGCGCTGGTACGGGGTGATCCGCCGGACCGGCTGGAACCGCTGCCCGGAGGCCTTGAACTGCGCCGCCCAGTACGCCTCGGCGATGTCCTGGGCGTCGGCGACATCCTGCTGGAACTCGGCGACGCTGGTGGTGCCGTCAGCCCGGGTGGTGCTCGGCCCGGGCGAGGCCGCCGGCCGGCTGCCCGCCGGAGCGTTGTCCCCCGGCTCCTGACCCTCCGGCTCGGACACCCCGCCGACCGCGCAGCCGACCGACACCAGCGCGGCGATCAGCAGGCCGGCGAGCGACCACCGGGCGTGCCGTCGTGACTGTGCCCCCACTGTGTCCTCCCCAGGCGTCGGTGCTGCTGGCGGCAGTACCCCGAGGGCGGGTTCACCATGCCCCGCCGTCACCATCCACGGCGGCGGCGCCGCGTCGGTTCAGCCGCACGGCGGTGCGGTGCCCCGCGCACGCCGAGAATCGCCGCCGGCGGACGAGCCGGTCGGTTCAGCCGGAGGTGCCGTCCCGGCCGCGCAGCCAGGTGTCGCCCTGCTGGGCGTGGCGCTCGGCGGCGTACCGCTCCTGCACCGACCGGGCGTCCCGGGCGGCGGTGCTGTCGTCGGCGGAGCTCTGCCGGCGCCGGTCCCGCCAGGCGACGTAGCCGAACGAAGCGATCCCGAGCACCACGAAGGCCCCCACCACCACCCACAGTGTCGTCATGCGCCGACCGTAGCCCCGGCGCGCCAGCCGATCGACCCCGTCGTACGACCCGCCGCCGTAGCGTGTCCGGAACGGGTGGGCGGCATCGACGTCTCGGGTGAGCGGCGCCGCACCGGCGCCGACGGTAGGAGGAGAGACAGCGTGAAGTACATGATTCTGCTCTACGGCTCGCAGCGGGACTACGACGTGCTTTCCGGTGCGGCCGCCGACCAGCCGGCCATGTCGGCCGAGCAGGTCGCGGCGATGCACGAGCACATGGAGACGTTCCACAAGGCCCTCGCGGAGTCCGGGGAACTCGTCGACGCCCGTGGGCTGGCCGCGCCCGTGCACGCCCGGCGGGTGCGGGTGCGCGGGGGCGCGCCGGTGGTCACCGACGGCCCGTACGCCGAGACGCAGGAGGTGCTGGCCGGCTACACGATCGTGGACTGCGTCAGCTTCGACCGGGCCACCGAGATCGCCGCCGGCCTGGTCGACCCGGACGCGCCCGGCGGATACGTCGACGTACGCCCGGTCCTGGACGGCGTCGAGGACCTGGCCGGCTGACCGGTGCCGGTCGAGGGTGACCGCGTCGAGGTCCTGCTGCGCGAGCTGGCGCCGCAGGTCCTCGGGGCGCTGGTGCGCCGCTACGGGCATTTCGACACCGCCGAGGACGCCGTCCAGGAGGCGCTGATCGCCGCCGCCCGCGGCTGGCCGCGCGACGGCGTACCGGACAGTCCCCGGGGTTGGCTGATCACCGTGGCGTCGCGCCGGCTGACCGACCTGCTCCGCCGCGAACAGGCCCGCACCCGCCGGGAGGACGCCGCCGCCCGGTCGGTGCTGCCCGAGCAGTGGCGCTCCCCCGCTGCCGACCGGCCGCCGGCCGACGCCGACGACTCACTCATTCTGCTCTTCCTCTGCTGCCATCCGGCGCTGTCGCCGGCGTCGCAGATCGCGCTCACCCTGCGCGCGGTGGGCGGGCTGAGCACGGCCGAGGTGGCCCGGGCGTTCCTGGTGCCGGAGGCCACGATGACCCGCCGGATCAGTCGCGGCAAGCAGAGGATCCGCGACAGCGGGCTGCCGTTCGCCCCGCCCACCGGCGCGGACCGCGCCGACCGCCTGGCCGCGGTGCTGCACGTGCTCTACCTGATCTTCACCGAGGGGTACGCGACCACCGCCGGGCCCGGCCTGCTGCGCGGCGACCTGACCGCCGAGGCGATCCGGCTGACCCGCCTGGTGCACCGGCTGCTGCCCGACGATCCGGAGGTCACCGGCCTGCTCGCGCTGATGCTGCTCACCGACGCGCGCGCCCCCGGGCGGATCGGCCCGCACGGCGAGCTGGTGCCGATGGCCGAGCAGGACCGCACGCGGTGGCGGGCCGACCAGATCGCCGAGGGAGTGGCGCTGATCAGCGCGCGCTGCCGCGCGGGCTGGTCGGGCCGTACCAGCTCCAGGCGGCGATCGCGGCCGTGCACGACGAGGCACCGAGCGCCGAGGCCACCGACTGGGCGCAGATCACCGCCCTGTACGAGGTGCTGCTGGGGATCTCCGACAACCCGGTCGTGGCGCTGAACCACGCGGTGGCGGTGGCGATGAGCCGGGGCGCGCCGGCCGGGCTGGCGCTGCTGGACACGCTGGACGGCGACGCCCGGTTGGCCGACGATCCTCGGCTGCCGGCGGCCCGGGCGCACCTGTGGGAGCTCATCGGCGAGCGGAGCGCCGCGCGGGAGGCGTACCGGATGGCCGCCGGACGCTCGACGAACCTGGCCCAGCAGCGCTACCTGTACGCCCGCGCGGCCCGCCTCGACGACTGGGCCGGCGCACCGCGGGAGCGGTGAAGCCGGCGTGGCGCGCGGCGGAGGGCGAGGGGGCGGGGGCGGGTCAGGGGCTGGCGGCCAGGAAGACGAAGGCGGCCAGCAGCACCAGGTGCACGCCGCCCTGCAACAGGGTGGCCCGGCCCGGCACCACGGTGAGCACCCCGGTCACCGCGGTGAGGGCGAGCAGCGCGAGCTGGGTGCCGCCGAGACCGAGCAGCAGCGGCCCGTCCAACCAGATGGACGCGAGCGCGATCGCCGGGATGGTCAGGCCGATGCTGGCCATCGCCGAGCCGAGCGCGAGGTTCAGGCTGATCTGCACCCGGTCCCGGCGGGCGGCGCGGGCCGCGGCCAGGGTCTCCGGCAGCAGCACCAGCAGCGCGATGACCACCCCGACGAAGCTCGGGGGCAGGTTCGCCGCCTCGACACCGGCCTCGATGGCCGGCGAGACCGTCTTGGCGAGGCCGACCACCGCGACCAGCGCCACCATCAGCAGGCCGAGGCTGGTCAGCGCCGTCCGATTCGACGGGGGGAAGGCGTGTTCCTCGGCGTCGATCACCCGCCCGTCGCTGGTCATCGGCAGGAAGTAGTCACGGTGCCGGCCGGTCTGCACCAGCACGAACAGCCCGTAGAGCGCCAGCGACGCGAAGGCGGCGAAGGCCAGTTGGGCCGGGCTGAACTGCGGACCGGGCCGGCTGGTGGTGAAGCTCGGAATGACCAGGCTGAGGGTGGCCAGGGTGACCACGGTGGCCAGCGCACCGCCGGTGCCCTCCGGATTGAACACCGCCACCCGCCGGCGCAACGCGGTGAGCAGCAGGGACAGGCCGAGGATGCCGTTACAGGTGATCATGACGGCGGCGAAGACGGTGTCCCGGGCGAGCGACTGCGTCTTCTCCGGTCCGCTGATCATCAGCGTGACGATCAGGGCGACCTCGATGACCGTGACGGCGACCGCGAGCACCAGCGAGCCGTACGGCTCACCGACCCGGTGGGCCACCACCTCGGCTTGGTGCACGGCCGCCAGCACCGCCCCGGCCAGGAAGACCGCCACGACCACGACGAGCGCCCCGGGCAGTTCCCGGCCCCAGCTGCCGAGCAGGACCAGCACCGCCAGCAGCGGTACGACGACGGTCCAGTCGGTCAGTCGGGAGCGGAGCAGCGCGGCCATGCACCAACCCTGCCAGGAGATCTGATCATGTGACCACCGCTGAACGGAGTTTCTGCCCACCGCTCGACCAGGTTTGGCGGGGCAACCGGTGCCACCGGTTGGAGTACGGTCGAGCGTCATGATCTCCGAGAGCCGTCTCGACGCCACCCGCGCCTCCTACGACATCGTCGCCGCCGACTATGCCAACCTGCTGCGCGACGAGCTGGCGGCCCGGCCCTGGGACCGGGCCGTGCTCGCCGCGTACGCCGAGGTGGTGAGCGGCACGGTGGCCGACGTCGGGTGCGGGCCGGGCCGGGTCACCGCCCACCTGGCCGAGCGGGGCCTGAGCACGTTCGGCGTCGACCTGTCCCCCGCCATGGTCGAGGTGGCCCGCCGCGCGCACCCGCAGCTGCGCTTCGAGGTCGGCACGATGACCGACCTCGACGTGGCCGACGGGGAGCTGGGCGGGGTCGTCTCCTGGTACTCGCTGGTGCACACGCCGCCCGAGCAGCTTCCGGCGGCGTTCGCCGAGTTCGCCCGCGTCCTCGCGCCCGGTGGTCACCTGCTTATCGCCTTCAAGGTCGGCGATGAGCGGCGGGAGCTGACCCACGCCTACGGGCACGACGTGTCGCTCGACGTCTACTGGGTGCCGATGGATCTGGTCGCCGACCTGGTCGCCCGGGCGGGGCTGGTGGAGCAGGCCAGACTGGTGCGCGCGGCCACCGCCTACGAGAAGTCGGCCCAGGGGTTCCTGCTGGCGCGCAAACCGTAACTCGTAGGTTACGGCTCTACCAGCTCGCCCCCGACCGGCTCACGGAGCTGATCGAATGGCTCACCGGGCTGGTCGAGCCGGCCGGGTGCGAGCGCCACCTCGACGCCCTCGAGACCGAGGTCCACCGGACCCGCCGGGCACGCCGCAGCAGCGGCCCGGCGGACCAACGAAGGGAGCACACCGCATGACCAGCTCACCCACCGGTCGACTCTTCCGCACCGCGACCGGCACCGACCTCGTCCTCACCCGCACCCTGCGCGCGCCGGCCGACGACGTCTGGGCCAGCCTCACCGAACCGGACCGCACCGCCCGCTGGTTCGGCCCCTGGGAGGGCGACGCCGCCCCCGGCCGGACGATCCGGGTGCAGATGGCCTTCGAGGACCAGGAGCCCTGGTTCGACGTACGCGTCGACGCGTGCGAGCCGCCGCGCCGCCTGGCGGTGTCGACGGTCGACGAGGCCGGGGCCTGGCACCTCGAGTTCCTGCTCGCCAGCGTCGACGCCGGGACCGAGTTGCGGCTCGTCCAGCACCTGACCAGCACCGAGGGCATCGGTGCGGTCGGCCCCGGGTGGGAGTACTACCTCGACCTGTTCACCGCCGCCCGCGACGGCTCGCCCCGGCCCAACTTCGACGACTACTACCCGGCGATGGCCCCCTACTTCGAGGCACTGTCCATCGGGGACGACGCGGGTCGGGGCTAGGGCCTGTCCGGCGGACCATGCCGGGCAGGCCCGTGGTCCTCGGGAGGGCCGAGCGCTTCAGCGTGAAGGCGAAGTTGCTGGAGAGCCTGCCACTCAGCGCGACGGCCGAAACGATTCTTCCCTCCGTTATCAGTCTCTCGACCTCGGCCCGCGGCAGACCGCAGCCTTCGGCGATCAGCCGCGCCGGCCGGACCGGGATCCGCGCCGTCAGACGGACCGAGACGTCGACCACCTCGCGGTCCAGGTGATCGGATCGGCCGGTGTCGAGTCGCCAGGCGTTGTCCCAGTCGAGCGCGATGCGGTTACGGCGCCGCACCGCCGGGTCCTGGAGCAGTTCGGCTGTCAGGCCAGGGTCGTTGTGATGCAGCCGGTCCAGCAGCTCAGGTCGTACGGAGCGCACAGTCATCCGTTCCAGGACCGTGAGCTTCGCCGTCTCCCCGCAGACGGTACAGAGCGCGAGGAGCCAGGCGTCGATGAGCTTGTGGTTGGCGTTGACGCGAAATTTGCCGCTGGCCCGGAAGCGCTCGGACGCGCACGCGTGGCAACGGCGGCGAACGAGCGGCAGGCGGGTGGGCACGACCATCCAGTTGTTGAGCACAGAAGTACACCGGTTTCAGTGAGAAGTCCGCAGCAAGAAGGAGCGCGGCGCACCTGCGCGGCCGCGCGACAGATCAGCGCTCGGGAGGTCTCACAGGGTGTACATCGGCACGTCCTTGACTAGACGACGTGGTTCGGCAGCACGGTAACGCCGCACAGCGGCGGTGCTCCACCGGTTTTCGAGCGGTGACGGTGGTGTGCTACTCCCCCACCGCCGCGCGCAGGGCGGCGAACTCGGCGGTCAGCGCCGGCAGCGGGAAGTGCGCGTTGAGCCCGCTCGGATTGGGCAACACCCACACCCGCGCCGGGCCCAACCCGTCCGGCTGCGGGCCGAGCACCCCCCGGGGTCGTGCGAAGGCGATCCGGTATGCGGTCACGCCCAGGATGGCGACGAACCGCGGCGCGTACCGCTGGGCCTTGTCCGCCAGCCGCACCACGCCGGCCACCAGTTCGGCCGATGTCAGCTCGTCGGCGCGGGCGGTGGCCCGGTTGCTCAGGCTGGTGATGCCGATGCCCTGGCGCAGCATCTCGTCGCGCTCCCACGGCCGCAGCTCCCGGTCGGTGAACCCGGAGCGGTGCAGGGCCGGCCAGAAGCGGCTGCCCCGGCGGGCGAAGTGCTCACCGACGGCGGCCGAGTAGAGCCCCGGGTTGAACCCGCAGAACAGCACCCGCAGGTCGGGCCCGATCACGTCCACCAGACCCCGGCCGGCCGCCGCGGCCACCTCCGCCCGGGTCGGCCGTCGGAACCCTCCGGCCACCGCCGGGCCGTCCCCCTCCACCCCACCGATCCTGCCGTACGACGGCCGCTCGTGTCCTCGCCTGAGGTCCAGGTCCGCCGAGCAGATCCTGGAGCCCCTGCGTGCCTCAGCTCAGCTGCTCGGCCAGCGCGAGGATGATTCCGCTCGGCCCGCGGAGATAGCAGAGCAGGTAGCTGTCCTCGTAGCGCGTCACCTCGCCGACGAGTTCGGCGCCGTGCGGGCGGAGGCGGGCGAGGGTGTCCTCGATGTCGTCGACGGTGAACATGACGCGGTGCAGGCCCAGCGTGTTCGCCGGGGTGATCTCCGGCTCGGGGGTGATCGCCTTCGGGCTGTGGTACGTCGCCAGTTCGAGCCGGCCCGGGGAGCCCGGGATCCGCATCATCGCGATCTCGCTTCGCATGTCGTCGAGCCCGACGACGTTTCCCGCCCAGCTTCCTTCGATCGGCATCCTGCCTTCCATCTCCATGCCGAGCTCGGTGAAGAAGGCGACGGCGGCGTCGAGGTCGTCGACGACGATGCCGACGTTGTCCATGCGCTGAATCGCCACGTCCCCGAGGATAGGGGCCGTGCTCCCCATCGCGCATCCGCGGCGAAGGGCTCAGGTCCGACTCCGATCTCCGACTGGCCAGGGCCACGGTGGTTCAATCATGGTCATGACCGACGGCTGGCCCACAGCGCTCCGCACCGCACTGCGTCGCGGACAGCAACTGGTCGCCGAGGTGCCCGCGTCGCGGCCCGGCCACCGCGCCTGGGTGGCGATCCACCCGGTGCGGACGGCCAGCGCCGAGCAGGCGTTCAACCTGTTCCACCGCGAGTTCGACACCGACCACATCGAACGAGGACGCTGCATCGGACCGGATGACGGCATGGCCGAGGTCCGTGCGACGCAGGCCACCAACGAATCCCAGCTCGACCAGCTGCTCGCCAGCTGGGACATCACACCGAGCCAACTCACCTATGGCCATCGGACCGACTACCCGGTCTGAGCCTCCCCCGACCACGACTTGGACCCGCCACGGATGCAGCCGACCGACGACCTCGCGATTCGCCGCTACGCGCGGATGCGCTGGAACACACCCCTGTCCGAGGAGCACGCCGCGCTGCTGCTGGACCGTCTCGACGTCCGTCCCGGCGCGCGGGTGCTCGACCTGGGCTGCGGCTGGGGTGAACTGCTGCTGCGGGCCGTCGCCGCGGGCGGGACGGGCGGCATCGTGGCGACCAGGGGCGTCGGAGTCGACACCGACGACGCCGCACTCGCGCGGGGACGCAAGCTCGCCACCGAACGGTCACTGCACAAGCAGGTGGCCTTCGTGATGGGCGACGTGGCGGCCTGGCAGGAGCCGGCGGACCGGGTCCTGTGCGTGGGCGCCACCCACGCCTTCGGCGGCACCGGCGCGGCCCTGAAGGCTCTCGCCGGGGTGGTCCGGCCCGGCGGCCGGCTGCTGCTCGGCGAGGCGTACTGGGAGCGCCCGCCCACGGCCGAAGCCGAACAGATCTTCGGGTCCGACGTCCTGCCCCTGCCGGATCTCGTCGAGCACGCCCGCGAGGCAGGCTGGCGGGTCCTGCACTTGAGCACCGCCGACCAGCGGGAGTGGGACGACTTCGAATCCACCTGGCTCGCCGGCCGGCAGGAGTGGCTGCTGGAGCACCCGGAGGACCCCCGCGCCGACGAGGTCCGCGAGGAACTCGACGCCCGGCTGCGTCAGTACGTCAGCGACTACCGCGGGACTCTCGGACTCGCCTACCTGGTCCTCGGTCACTGACCAACGGCCCCGAGACAGGCGGGACTCCGAGCCCACGTACCGGACCGGGTGGCTGGTCGCGCGGCTCGACGGCTCAGGCGTCGGCGAGCAGACGCGCGCCGACGGTCTGGCCGCCGCTGGTCTCCCCCGTGGGGCGGAACCCGAGCCGCAGATAGAACCGCTCCGGCCCGTCCGCGCCGGGCTCCCAGGTCGTCACCGCGCGGTCCTGGCCACGCCGGCGTACCTCGGCGCAGACGGCCTCGACGGCGAACCGGCCGTAGCCCTTGCCCTGGTGGTCGGCGGCGATGTTCAGCCGCCACAGGCCCGACCGCCGGTCGTCCGGACGGTCCGGGTCCCAGACGATGTCGAAGAACCCCATGAGGAAGCCGACGATCTCGTCACCGGCAACGATCAGGCGCGGCCAGGCGACCTCGGGTTGCGCGTACGCCTCCGCCAGCGACCAGGACACCGGTGACACGAAGCGCTCCTGATCGGCTCGTACCGCGAGGCCGCAGGCGGCCTCCACGTTGTCCGGGGTGATCTTCTGAAGCTGTGGCGGCGCTGACATGGCAGGCAGGTTAGTCGGAGCGTCGCGTCCGCGCTCGCCGGAATACCGTGCGTTCAGGAGTCCGCCGGCACCCCTGCGTCCAATTGACCGATCATCGGGGCGAGGAGGTCGTTGAGTTCCCGCGTCAACACCGCGACCGCTCGGCGCGCCGTGGAGGCCACGGAATCGTCCGGACCGTCCGGAGCCGGCGGCAGATCACCAAGCGGGACCGGCGCCTCCACCTGGAGCGTCGCACGCAGGTACGGTCTGCGCGTCCGATCCTGCTCCGTCGGTGCCGTGTACTGACCGAACAACCGTGGCCAATCGTGCCAACCACGGTCGCGCTGCCACTGCTTCGTCCAGTTGAGCTCGGCCGGCCACCGGCTGATCACCGTCGCCGCGCAGACCATGCTGCCGTCCCACGGGCTGCGCGTGCAGGTCGCCGACAGGATCCGCCGGTTCCACCGGACGAAGCCGGGCGACAGGTCGGTGGCCAGCCGCCACGCCGTCGCCGCGAAGCTCACCGGAGCGATGTCGCCCCACGTGTCGACGAACTCGTCGATCCGGCTGAGTACCTCGACCTCGTACCGGCCGCGCCCGTCGGCGCCGCGCTCACGGTCGAACTGCTCGTCCAGCCAGAAGGCGCGCGGCTCAGGCATCCTCGTCCCCGTCCATGGTGGTCACTTGCGAACTCGCCGACCAGCAGCGTGCGGGCCGTCCGGCACCCACTCGCGATCGGCACAACCAGGTTGCCAGCGTTCCACGCTCGGGAGGAGATGTCTTCTGCTCTAGAGGTGGAAGCGCTGATGCCCCGCGCCTGACGCTGATCAGTGCTTCTCCGACTGTCCCGTGCTGCTCGTCTTCGACGATGAGCAGGTGGAGGCCAACCACCAGAAGTTTGACGACCTTTCCGTCACCTACAATCGCGTCGATCCCGCTCAGCCCGTTGTCTGGCCGACCTCCGACGGCTTCTCGCTCGCCTGGCGGGCAGAGCCGCTACCAGGGCTGGCTGCGCTTTGCGGCCAACAGCTTGACCACGCCGAACTGCTCGAATGGGTCGGGGGAACCGTGGCAGACGGAAGTCTCGCTCTCGGTTTCACCTTCACCGACGGGCAGCTGACGATCTACAACGCCCTGGACGAGAACGGCCTTCAGTTCGATGCGCCCGGCCAGGAGTGGCGCCGGCATCCCGCAGCCGGTGTCCGGTGCGGTGGGGCAGGCGGATGCCCGATCCGTCCATGACCGAAGCCTTCGTTCGGCAGTCAGCGCCCAGGTCTTGGATGTCCGCCCGGACGCATGAGGCGTCGTTCCTGTACCCCGGTCAGTGATGGAGGATCTCGACCTGGATCGCACCGCCGAGCACGCCGGCGGGACAGATCGCCACCAGGGCTGTCATCACGGCGAAGGCGACCCTGGGGCCGCGCTCCATATCCGGGTTGAGACGGTAGACGGCCGTCGCCATGAGCAGCAATCCGGGAAGCATCATCAGGAAGGAACGTCCGCCTTCGGCGGCGCTGGTCGCCCCGACCATGAGTACGAACGCGATCGCGAGCAACCACAGGTCGCCGGGACGCGGCGGCGCGACCTTCAGGTCCGTGACTCTGATCTTGAGTGCGTCGGCGAGCTCGCCGCGGGTACGAGCGGCCTGGACGGCGACCGTCACGTCCGGCATGTCGTCGGGCGTCATCTCGCCTGCGGCGACTCGCGCGGCGAGTGTCGCCAGGACGTGCTGCTTGTCCCGTTCGGTGATCAGCTTCCGGGCGATCTCCGCGGCTCGTTTGGCATCCTCGGCGACCGCCGGTTCGCACGCGTCAATGTCGAAATAGGACATCTGCTGTGCTCTCACGAAGACAATGTCGCCCACCCGCAGGGGCAACGGCCTCGAGACGGTCCAGTTGGGCCCCCGCACAGACCCATTGAGCGACCGAAGAACGATCCGCGACTGGCCGTCCTCGATCGTGATGTCGTTGACCGCGTACGACTTCCATCGGCGATCGCGCAGTTTGCTCGGGCGCCGCTCGACGCTGAAGTCACGGAGGCTCGGTGTCTGGCGACCACCCACCGTGGTCACGTACCGCACGGGGTTGTCGACGCACGGATGCTTCGGCCACGGCGGTCCCAGATCATCGAAGAAGACGCGGCTGCCGTGCTGATTGGCGTAGAAGTAGACCGACGCGCCGCAGACGGGGCAGATGGCATTCGGGCTGATCCACCCCGCCGCACTGCTGGACGCCGCCGCCGTTGAGGATGGTTTCGCGTAGCTCTGCCGAAACGACGTGGAGGACCTGGCGGACGAGCGGGTCACGTGGTGGGTGTTCACCCAGTGCCGGGTGCCACCCGAACGTGTACGCCAATGCCCGCGACGTCGGTACGTCGTCACCGGATACCGGCCAGGCGCTGCGTCAGCATCGCAGCAGAATAGCCACCGTCGCCGTCACAACCGCGACCGGCTGGCTCGTGCCTCGGAGGCCAGGTTGGAGAGCGGGTTGCTGCGAATGTCGCAGCTGGAACTGTCAGACGGCGACGGCGGCCATCTGGGTGCACGAGTCGGCGCACCGGCGGCACTGCTCGGCGCAGCGCATCATCTGCTCGTCTCCGCTGAACTGCGCGCAGTCGACCGCGCACGCCTGGCAGATCTGAGCACAGATACGGGATATCTCCGCGTTGAACCGCGACCCGCGCGCCATGAACGCCGCCGCCGTCCGGCATATCTCCGCGCAGTCCACCATCAGCTTGAGGTGCTCGGCCTCGACGTGCCGGCCGCCTTGATGCAGGCAATAAGCCAGAGTCTCTTCACAGATCCGCGAACATTCCAACGCGTCGGTGATCGCCCGGTCCATCACGTCCTTGGCCATGCCGTGCGCAGCCATCCCGAAACCGACCTCCCCCACAGACGTCTCGTCGACGCTGCGGGGTACCCGCCACGGCTTCGGCTAACCGGGACCGAAGACGCCAGCGCGAGTCACAGCTCGTCCCGCCGGAGGCAGCTCTCGTCAGGCTGTGCCGCCAACGCGGCATCCCACTCGTTCCGGTCGTCACAGCCTCGGCCAAGGTCCGCTGGGTGCCGCCCGTGCGGGTGACCCACGGCAAAGTTGCCGAGCGGCACTCCGGACGACTTCAGGCGCAGGTCAGGGCACCTGAGATTGTCACTTGGCGTTGTATTGATCGCGGGCCCAGGCGTAGTCGATCAAACCGGACGAGACGTCCTGTGACCTGGGCCGGGACGCGTCATCGAGGGTCATCGGTGGGCACCGCTGGTTCACCTCAGACGGCCTGGAGACGGCCTGATCTTGAGGGCTCGCGCGTAGTTGTCCCGGAAGATGAGCCGAACGCGGGTGTGCAACGATGATCGGCATGTCGACTCCACGAAAGGGCAATGCCGCGTAGGCGCCCCGCACAACTGCGTGCCGACTCCATCTACCCGCGACCGCTTGACGAGTCGACCTCCGTCATCCCCGGGCTCTCGGCCCGCGGCTTGAAAGCCATCGCCTACCTCGAACGCACCCGCCTCTGGAACCAGGCCGTGTCTGATGCACTGCGGGCCTGGTCATGGTTCGTGCGCCACCCCTGGCATCGCTTGTGGGACCCGACGGCCGGCTGTGGGGTGATGGAGTGTTGTCCTAACCCGCCCGAGTTGCGCTGGATCCTGGACGTCGCCGTTGCTGTCCTTCCGCCGCAGGACGCCCGAACCCTCCGCAAACAGATCGCGGCCCTCGATGAGCTGTGGTGACCCGCCGCAACGGCATCTCGTCGGCCCGGGCGCGAGTAGACCTCTCGCTTGTAAGCTCTGTGCATCCCGTCCGCAGGCGTCCGGCAACGGCTGCACGCTCGGAGCTTCGTCCGTGACTGTGCTCGTCAGCGTGCTGCCGTCCAACGGCGTTGCTGTCAACGTTGCTGTCGGCGGCGGCAACAGGGCAGTCGCGGTTAGGCCCCATATCCCGGCACCCAGGGCAGGGAATCAACCTCGGACGTCCGCCCCTGCAAGACCATCGTGAACAGGTCCAGCATCTCTCTCCGCGAGAAGCCTTCCATGTGCAGCGGGCCGCGGACTTCGTCGTGATCCTCCCAGGTCACAAGTCCTCGGCTTCCCGCGAACGCGGCCACGTCGTACCCAGCCTCGTTGTCGCTGATCCATACATCAGGATGCTCGGGGTCGTCGGCCTCCAGCTCGTCCAACAGATCCGCGAGCTGGTCGATCGACGAGGCGACCTCGCCGCTTCCCCAGCGGTGCTGAATCGAGCACTGTCTAGCATGAGAAGCGTCAGCCATGGAGCGATCCTCGCCCAAGCCGACACGGTCGTCTGCCCCGCTGCCGGCCCTCCTCGTCCCGCCCGGTTGCTGTCGCCGTTGCTGTCGAAGCCACCCCCGCTGTAATCCTGTCGCTGGTACGGCGGCGTGCCGCTGCTAGCCTCGGGGCTGATGACACGCTGCTTCGGCGACCGGGTCACCTTCGCAGTGGAGGTGGGCGAGATCCAGCCGCCCTCACTTCGCGTTGTCGACCTGTGGATGGCTGGGAAAAGGCTGACCACCGATGACAACTCAGCCCTTGTCCCGTTCTTCTCTCGCGCCATGCGGTCGAGCGCGGCGCAGGTGCGCCGACGTGACGTCAAGCCCTGTCCGTTCCCCGGCCACGCTCCGGAGGAGATCTTCCGGCTGCTTCAAGCCGACGAGACAGGGTTTCGGGAGCAGTTCTGGTTCATGCAGTGGGGCGAAACCGTCGACAACGTGTCCACGTACGCCTACCTCGAAGACGACCTGGTGATCCTCTTCGCGTTCTGGCGGGCAAGCCATCCCTTCCTCGAGGATCTGGGCAAGGTCTTCGTCGCCAGAATCCCGCCGGACGAGTTTGCGGCCATCATCGAGGACTCAGCCGATTTGCTGGACGCCGAGGTCGTTGTCGTCGATCCGCGTTGGTGAGCGAATCCATTGTGCCCGGTGCGCCCCAGTGCGAGGCCGACTCCTTGACCCCCAGGCAACGAACGTGGTCCGCCGACCTACGCATTCAAGGTCGATAAGCTGCGGGAGGGCTCCACTGACGTCCGTACACGTCCGCTGCCGTGCGTCCTCATCGTCACTCAGTTAGTCACCCGACCGCCGCTCTCAGGCGTCTGGCGCAGGCAGCCGAAGCCGATGGTCGGATGAGTTGTGCGGATGAAGCCAAGCAAGCGGCCCGCCTCTCGGCCGCCCCGCCCAGAAGATGAGTTACGACCTTTTGGAGAGAATGCCGGTTCCGCCCAGAATGGCCAGCAACACCCCGGCACTCACCACCAGCCAGGAGAGACCGAAGACCTTGATCGTGAACGCTGCGGCAAGCAGTCCGATACCGATCCCGGCGATAAGGCTGTCCCTGTTTGTCACGACTCTCCTTGCTAGTACCGGCCCGCACCAGTTGATGATGCACCTGTAGATCATGGCCGACAATCCGGAGTCCGCCGTCGCGCCCGCCCGGCGCCCCCCGCCGCCGACCATCAGCCACACGGCGGGCCGTCGCTTCGGGGCACGAAGATCAGATCATAGCTCAGAGGGATGGGCCATACGTCCCTTCGGCCTCGCCGAGGATGGGCCACGGACCGTCAGTTTGGAAGGTGTCGACTGTCAGCTTGGGAATCGGATTGATCTACACCCTGGGTAACCGCATCGTCCGGTTGAGGAACACGGAGCGTCCAGGTTAGCGCTCGGGGCAGCCGGCCTTGGCCAGTGTTGACCTCTGCATCGGGCACGCATCGGGCACGCGATCGAGGCCACCGTCGTCCGGGTGAGAGGCTGAGCGCGTGGGGCTGGACAAGGAGATAGCGGCAGGGCTTGCCGATGCGCGCCTGGTTGAATGGCAACGCATCGGCTATGACGAGTGGCGCGCGATGCTCGATGACAAGGATGTACGCCAGGTCGTCGGCAAGGACGGCAAGCGGTACAGCGTGGTCAGCTACGCCCTTGATGACGGCGATGGGCGTATCCGCATGTCGGTGGCCGTGGATGACGGGACCTGGCTGGCGTTCGTACCGCTGGTGCGAGACCAGATCATGTATCCGGATGGCACGTTCGTCGAGTGACTGCTTCGTCCCCAAGGAACGATCATGGCGGGTTGACTTGCGCTCCTACCTGCGCTGAGCTGTACAAACGGTCCGTCGACGTCCACAGACGTCCGTCGGCGTCGATGTCGGTTGTCACTCAATTAGACACCCATGCTCGCCCTGGCCCATCTGCGCAACGGCGACACCAACGCCCGCCTGGCGTACGGTTTCGAGATCAGCGTGAGCACTGGGGGATGTGAACGGTGCCGCGCTAGGCGGTGTCTTCAAAGGATCTTGGTGTCGGATGATGTAGCTCGTGGGTCGTCGCTATGAGTTGTCTGACGTCGAGTGGGAAGCGCTGTCGCGGTACTTGCCGTCGGCGGTGACCGGTGGCAGGCCGCGGTCGGACGATCGGCGGGTGCTCAACGGGATCGTGTGGAAGATCCGAGCCGGGGCGGCGTGGCGGGACGTGCCGGCCCGCTACGGGTCCTGGCAGTCGATCTACACGCGTTTCCGCAGGTGGGCCTTGGACGGGACGTTCGCGCGGATGCTGGCCGGGGTGCAGGCCGACGCGGACGCGGCCGGGGACATCGACTGGCTGGTCTCGGTCGACTCGACCATCGTGCGAGCCCACCAGCACGCTGCTGGCGCTAAAGGGGGCACCGAGAAACGGACGAACCACAAGATCACGCCCTCTGACGATCTCGAGGTGGACTGACCACCAAGATTCACCTCGCCTGCGACGGCCTGGGCCGGACCCTGGCGTTCGTGCTCTCCGGCGGCAACGTCAACGACTGCACCCGCTTCACCCACCTCATGGCCCCGCCATCCGCATAGAACGTCACGGTCCCGGCCGGCCTCGGGTCCGCCCGGACCACGTCATCGCCGACAAGGGCTACAGCTCCAAGGCCATCCGGGCCGACCTACGCCGACGCGGCATCGGGCACACGATTCCCGAACGCGCGGACCAGCAGGCCAACCGCCGCCGGCGCGGCAGCCGAGGCGGCCGGCCACCGGTGTTCGACAAGCAGCTCTACAAGCGGCGCAACGTCGTCGAACGCTGCTTCAACCGGCTCAAGCAGTGCTGCAGCGTCGCGACCCGCTACGACAAGACCGCGACCTCGTACCAGGCCACCGTCACCATCGCCGCGCTACTCCAATGGTTATGAACCTTTGAAGACACGGCCTAGGACCGCGAGGGTGGCGAACGGTGGGACGGCCTGCCTGCATGCGGGTCGTCCGGGGGTCCAGGGAGGGGCGTCGCCTCATTCCAGGACGCCGCCGCCCTGGAATGGGCATTTCTCGTTCGAGGCAATCACGCCATCGGAGAAATAGGTCCACAAGGTATCGACCCAGGGGCCATTGCCCGTACCAAAAGGCGACCATGTCCAGTACGACCAGGCGAAGAGCTGGCCGCCACAGCAGCCCTCAAAGGAGCGGCGGAAGGGCGACCAGCTAAATCTCGTACGCCAGGGGCGGAAGTCGTACTGATAGCGGGTCACCTTGCGTGTCTTCTTGCAGGGATAGGGGAAAATATACTTCCAGCAGACCGTCCAATACGTCTGTGTGATTGTTTGCTGAACTCCACAAGCCATAGCCGTTCCTCCTACTACGAGTCGGAAGAGTGTAGGCCGCCATCCGCAAGTTGGCCTCTTCGCGAGCAATTGTCGAGACCCCGCGTTGACTCACCTATAAGGTCCGCCTGGCTGCGCGTGTCGTTGCTGGTGGCCAAAGGTTCGGGGGCCACGTTGATGGATGGAGTTGACGTTGGCAACCGCAAGGCGATCACCAGGGCACTGGCTGTGAAGTACCGGTCCGGGACGCGAGCCGCGAAGTCGGAGATCTTGGACACGCTCTTATCGATTAAAGGGCCACAGGGATCAATGACCCGGCACGGTATGCGTGATTGATGAAGTACCTATTCATGCTATATCTAAGTACGCCGATCAGATGTACCGTGTCCATGATTTGACACCACCGCGCATGGCGCTGCTCTTCAAGCCATCCCGTCACCCTCGACCCGCCCATCGTGGGAGCGGGCCGCGCCGGCGCCCGCCACGTCAAGACGGCCTTGACGCTAGGCACCCAAGCTGGCGGGCGTCGGCGTGGTCTGCTCGGCTTGCCCGGGGCGAGGTGGCGGATGCGCGGCCATCCCGGAGCCGGAGAGCCCCCGCCGGAGGCGCAGTAACCGCAACCAACCTCCGACCCCTCCGCGCGCTAGGGCCGACGCGGGCAGCTCGGCCGCGTCGCCCAGGCCGTGCCGGTCGGCTGCCTGGCCATATCCACCTCACCCCAACACTCCCCCACCCTGTGGTCCCCGCGCGGCCCGACTCCGCTGTTGCACGCCAGCCGACGGGCTGCCTGCGTGTCCCGGGCCAAAGCGACAGCGACGGCCCGGGCACGCGCCCAGGCGGCGGCGTGAGCGGCCCGTTTCGGGCCGCCTTGAAGACGTACAGAAACTTTGAACCACTTCGCCGGCAGTCCGGCAGCCCGGCAACCCGGTCTCGGGTCCTGCGTGACAGATCGGTATCAGGACCTGAGTGACATTCCGCCGCCTGTAGCACCGGTCCCGCGCCTGGGCCCCACGTTGACGAACAGATGCGAACCGGCGGCGACGGCCGGCGGGACGTCACGCCCCTATCCGCTGGCGCATGAGTTAGCAGGGCCTGCCGAACCTCAGCCAATGCCATCGCGGCACATCCACGTCGGCGAAGTCCGCGTCGTGGTACGACTGCGTCAAAGACAGGCAGAAACGGCAGAAGCGGGCGAGCCGATGACGGGTGGTGCAGTGGGGCTGCGGCGGAGACCCGAGGATCCACAGCGAGCGACGTTCCTGGAACTGTTCTTCGACCTGGTTTTCGTCCTCGCGCTCTTCCGGGTCTCGCAGGGGCTGCTGGAGCATTTGACCTGGAGCGGCGCCTTCCAGACGCTGGTGTTGCTGCTCGCCCTCTGGTGGGTCTGGGTCCATACCACGGGGGCAGCAGACATACTCGACCCGCGACGAGCGCCGATACAGCTGCTGGTCATCGCGGCGATGTTCGGCACTCTGTTGCTGGCCGCCGCCGCCCCGGAGGCGTTCCACGAGCGAGGCCTGTTCTTCGCAGGTGCATACGTCGCCATTCAGGTCGGCCGCAGTGTGTTCATCGTGGCCGTCGTGCGTGACGACGAGGTACGCCCCTTCTACCTGCGGCTGCTCTTCTGGTTCGGCGTATCTGCCGTGCCGTGGATCGCGGGAGCCGCCGCGCACGGTACGGCGCGTGCCGTGCTATGGACGCTCGCGCTGGCCGTGGAGTACACGGCGATCGCACTGCGCTACCCCACACCGTGGTTTGGCCGCGTCCGTGCAGCGGAGTTCGCGATCTCCGGCGAGCACCTGGGAGAGCGCTACCGGCAGTTCTTCATCATCGCGCTCGGCGAGTTGATCCTGGCGACGGGGCTGGCCTTCGGCAACGGCGGTTTCGAGACCGACCGGAGCGCTGCGGTCGTAGTGGCGTTCGCCACGATCGTGCTGCTGTGGCGGATCTACATCTACCGCGCGGGTGAACTGTATCACATGGCCCTGGCAGCCGCCCCTGACCCACTCCGCGTGGGCACCCCGGGGGTGTACTCCCACCTCGCCATGATCGCCGGCATCGTGGCGATCGCCGTCGGCGACGAGCTTGTCATCGTGCACCCGTTCGGACACACACAGCCGACCTGGATCGCCGTGATCCTCGGCGGGCCCGCACTGTTCCTCGCCGGACGTGCCCTCTTCGAGTATGCGGTGTTCCGCCGTGTGTCCTGGGATCGGCCGATCGGGGTCCTCGTCCTCGTCGTCATCTCCCCAGTGATGATCCTGGTGCCGCCGCTAGGCGTCGCCACCGCCGCCGTCGTCGTCCTGGCAGGAGTCGCCGTAGCTGACGCGATGCGCGCACGACGACACCCACGCGAGCTGCCGTCACGACCCGGCTAGCCGGAAGTGTCACCCACGTCCCGAGACCGATCTGTCACGGACGTCTTGAGACCCGGCATCGCCGGCAGCCCGGCCGCCCTCGCCCAGTCGGCCCACTGTCCACGGGATGGCGAGCAGGCTGGTTCGCTCCGTACCCTGGCGACATGGCCGCCCTCGTCGACACTGCTCGGGAAGTTGCGCGACACCTGTTGGAGACGCCGTTGCCCCGTCGATGGAGTCACGTCCAGGCGGTCGCCGCCAAGGCGGACAGGATCAGCGCCGCCGTTCCGGCCGAGGATCGCGAGGTACTTGTAGCGTCGGCGTGGCTACACGATATGGGCTACAGCCCCGACCTGGTGGATACCGGCTTCCACTCGTTGGATGGTGGCCGCTGGCTGCGCCGTCAGCGCTTCAACGCGCGGATTGCCGCCCTGGTGGCTCATCACTCTTGCGCTTGGCAGGAAGCCGAGGAGCGCGGGCTTGGCGAGGTACTGGCTGCCGAGTTCCCTCGGGAGGAAACCGCGGTGACCGACGCTCTGTGCTGCTCGGACATTGGTTCAACGGCTCTCCGGCCGACCTGAGGTGCAGGTCAGGGCACCTGTGCCGGCTACTTGGCGTTGAAGTAGCTCGCCTCCGGGTGGTGGACCACGATGGCGTCGGTGGCCTGCTCCGGCATCAACTGGAACTCCTCGGACAGCTGCACCCCGATCCGCTCCGAGCCGAGCAGCTCCACGATCTTCGCCCGGTCCTCCAGGTCCGGACAGGCCGGGTAGCCGAACGCGTAGCGGCAGCCCCGGTAGTCGGTGCGCAGCAGGCCGGCCAGGTCGGCCGGGTCGTCGTCGGCGAGCGTACGGTCGCCGGGCAGGGTCAGTTCGGTACGGATGCGCCGGTGCCAGTACTCCGCGAGGGCCTCGGTGAGCTGCACGGACAGCCCGTGCACCTCCAGGTAGTCGCGGTACTCGTTGCGGGCGAACAGCTTCGCCGCGTACTCGCTGACTGGCTGGCCCACGGTGACCAACTGCAACGCGACCACGTCGAGCTGGTCGCCCTTCGGGCGGAAGAAGTCGGCCAGGCAGAGGCGCCGCTCCTGGCGCTGGCGGGGGAACGAGAACCGGGCCCGCTCGGCGTGCCCGTTCTCGTCGAGCACCACCAGGTCGTTGCCCTCGGAGTACGCCGGGAAGTAGCCGTACACCACCGCGGCTTCCAGCACCTGGTCGGCGATCAGCCGGTCCAGCCAGTAGCGCAGCCGGGGCCGGCCCTCGGTCTCCACCAGTTCCTCGTAGGACGGGCCTCCGCCACCACGGGCGCCGCGCAGCCCCCACTGCCCGAGGAAGGTGGCCCGCTCGTCGAGCAGCGCCGCGTAGTCGGCCAGCGGCACGCCCTTGACCACCCGCGTACCCAGGAACGGCGGGGTCGGCACCGCCACGTCGGCGGCCACGTCGGAGCGCACCGAGGAGTCGTGCAGCTCCGGCAGTGAGTCGGTGACCACCGCGCGCTGCCGTTCCCGGCGCGCCCGCCGGGCCGCCAGGGCCGCCTCCCGCTCCGGGTCGACCACGGGGGCGCCGCCGCGCTTCGCGGTCATCACCCGGTCCATCAGCGACAGACCCTCGAACGCGTCGCGGGCGTAGTGCACCTGCCCGGGGAACATCGACCGCAGGTCGTCCTCGACGTACGCGCGGGTCAGCGCCGCACCCCCCAGCAGGACCGGCCAGCGCTCCGCGACCCCGCGCGAAGCCATCTCGGCGAGGTTCTCCTTCATGATGACGGTGCTCTTGACTAGCAGCCCGGACATCCCGATCGCGTCGGCGCGGTGCTGCTCGGCGGCGTCGAGGATGGCGCTGATCGGCTGCTTGATGCCGATGTTCACGACCTCGTAGCCGTTGTTGGACAGGATGATGTCGACCAGGTTCTTGCCGATGTCGTGCACGTCGCCGCGGACCGTGGCAAGGACGATGCGGCCCTTGCCGCCGTCCTCGGTGGTCTCCATGTGCGGCTCCAGGTACGCCACCGCGGTCTTCATCACCTCGGCGGACTGCAGGACGAACGGCAGCTGCATCTGCCCGGAGCCGAACAGCTCACCGACCACCTTCATCCCGTCCAACAGGATGTCGTTGATGATCGACAGCGGGGACCGGCCGCCGGCCATCGCGGCGTCCAGGTCGTCCTCCAGGCCGGTGCGCTCGCCGTCGATGATCCGCCGCTTGAGCCGCTCGTCCAGCGGCAGCGCCGCCAGCTCCTGGGCCCGGCTGGCCCGCGCGCTGGTCACGTCGACGCCCTCGAACAGCTCAAGGAAGCGCTGCACCGGGTCGTACCCCGGGCGGCGCCGGTCGTAGACCAGGTCCAGTGCGACCTCGCGCTGCTCGTCGGGGATCTTCGACATCGGCAGGATCTTGCTGGCGTGCACGATCGCCGAGGTCAGACCGGCCTGCACGCACTCGTGCAGGAACACCGAGTTGAGCACCTGCCGGGCCGCCGGGTTGAGCCCGAAGGAGATGTTCGAGATGCCGAGGGTGAAGTTGACCCCCGGGTAGCGCCGGGCGATTTCCCGGATCGCCTCGATCGTCTCCAGCCCGTCGCGGCGGGTCTCCTCCTGCCCTGTGGCGATCGGGAAGGTCAATGCGTCGATCAGGATGTCCGCGCGGTCCATGCCCCAACGGCCGGTCAGGTCGTCGATGAGCCGCGCCGCCACCCGGACCTTCCACTCCCGGGTACGCGCCTGCCCCTCCTCGTCGATGAGCAACGCCACCACGGCCGCGCCGTGCTCGCGGACCACCGGCATCACCCTCGCGTACCGGGAGTCGGGCCCGTCACCGTCCTCGAAGTTCACCGAGTTGACCACGCAGCGGCCGCCCAGCATCTCCAGGCCCGCCTCGACCACCGCCGGCTCGGTGGAGTCCAGCATGATCGGCAGGGTGGAGGCCGTGGCGAACCGGCCGGCGAGCTCGCGCATGTCCTGCGTGCCGTCACGGCCGACGTAGTCCACGCAGAGGTCCAGCAGGTGCGAGCCGTCGCGGGCCTGGCTGCGGGCGATCTCCACGCAGGCCCGCCAGTCGCCGGCGAGCATGGCCTCCCGGAACGCCTTGGAACCGTTGGCGTTGGTCCGCTCCCCCACCATCAGCACCGAGGCGTCCTGCGCGAACGGCACCGGGTGGTAGACCGACGAGACGCCGGCCTCGTGGCGGGGCTCGCGCGCGGCGGCAGACGCGCCGTGCAGCCGCTCGGAGAGCACCCGGATGTGCTCCGGGGTGGTGCCGCAGCAGCCGCCGATCAGCGACACGCCGTACTCGGTGACGAACCGCTCCAGCGCGTCGGCCAACTCCACCGGCGTCAGCGGGAAGTACGCCCCGTCGGCGGTCAGCACCGGCAGGCCGGCGTTCGGCATCACCGACAGCGGGATGCGGGAGTGCTGGGACAGGTAGCGCAGGTGCTCACTCATCTCGGCCGGGCCGGTGGAGCAGTTGAGCCCGATCAGGTCCACGCCCAGCGGCTCGATGGCCGCGAGAGCCGCGCCGATCTCGCTGCCCACCAGCATGGTGCCGGTGGTCTCCACGGCGACGTGGCAGATGATCGGCACGGTGCGGTCGAGCTCGGCCATCGCCCGCTTGCACCCGACCACGGCCGCCTTGACCTGGAGCAGGTCCTGGCAGGTCTCGACGATCAGCGCGTCCGCGCCGCCGGCGATCAGGCCGGCGGCGTTCTCCTGGTATGCGTCGCGCAATGACGCGTAGGGGGCGTGCCCGAGGGTGGGCAGCTTGGTGCCGGGGCCGATGGAGCCGAGCACGAACCGGGGCCGCTGCGGGGTGCTCGCCGCGTCGGCGGCCTCCCGGGCGATCCGGGCCCCCGCCTCGGACAGCTCCCGGATCCGGTGGGGGATGTCGTACTCGGCGAGGTTGGCCAGGTTGGCGCCGAACGTGTTGGTCTCCACGCAGTCCGCTCCGGCCGCCAGGTAGGCGTCGTGCACCCCGCGCACCACGTCCGGCCGCGTGACGTTGAGGATCTCGTTGCACCCCTCGAGACCGTCGAAGTCGTCGAGGGTGAGGTCCGCGGCCTGCAGCATGGTGCCCATCGCGCCGTCGGCGATGAGGATCCGGTCGGTCAGCACATCGAGCAACGAAGTCCGCACGGATTCAGGTTAGTGCGACACGCGGCGCACCGATCGCCGCCCGCGCCCGTTCCCATATTGTGTCAGCGGGATCACCCTGTCCGGTTGGGTGCCGTTTGACCGGTCGTCGGTGCCTCGACCGGCGCGGCCGACGGGCCGCGTCCGAGCCCGGCACGTAGGCTGACGGACGTGAAGGACAACAGGGACGCCACCGTGCCCCACGGCCGCACGACCGGGCGCGGTCCCGGCGCGGGCCGCCACGAGCAGGGTGAGGTGACGGCATGACCGAGTTCGACGGGCTGCCGGTGCTGCGGTCTCCGGTGGCCATCGCCGCTTTCGAGGGCTGGAACGACGCCGCGGACGCCTCGACCGCCGCGGTCGAGCACCTGGAGCAGGTCTGGCAGGCCCGACAGGTCACGGAGCTGGACCCGGAGGATTTCTACGACTTCCAGGTGAGCCGTCCGACCATCACCATGGCCGACGGCGAGACCCGACGGGTGGAGTGGCCGACGACCCGCTTCATGGTCGCGAGCCCGGAGGGCACCGAACGGGACGTCGTCCTCATCCGGGGCATCGAGCCGAGCATGCGCTGGCGCACCTTCTGTGAGCAGGTGCTGGAGATCTGCCACAGCCTGGAGGTCAACCGGGTGGTGCTGCTCGGCGCGTTGCTGGCCGACGTGCCCTACACCCGCCCGCTGCCGATCAGCGGCAGCGCCTCGGACGCCGAAGCCGCGCAGCGCTACCAACTCACCCCGACCCGCTACGACGGCCCGACCGGCATCGTCGGGGTGCTGCACGACGCCTGCAGCAAGGCCGAGGTCGACGCCGTCTCCTTCTGGGTGCACGTACCGCACTACGCCAACAACCCGCCCTGCCCCAAGGCGACGGTCGCGCTGCTGCACCGGGTCGAGGAAGTGCTCGACCTGCCGGTGCCGATGGCCGACCTGGCCGAGGAGTCCGCCGAGTGGGAGCAGCGGGTGCGCAGCGCCGCCGAGCAGGACGCCGAACTCGGCGAGTACGTCCGCGAGCTGGAGGAGCGGGTCGGCGACGAGGGCATCACCCCGCTGACCGGTGACGAGATCGCCCAGGAGTTCGAGAAGTACCTGCGCCGCCGGGGCGGCTCGGCCGGCCCGACCGCCGGTTCCTGGTAACGCCCCTCCCCCGCATCGCCCGGGCCCCGGACCTCGTGTCCGGGGCCCGTTCGCGTACCGGCTGTTCCTGGTCGGTGTCGTCCGCGTGTCCGGGGTGGCGCCGTCACACCCGCTAAGGCATCCTAGGAACCTAGCTGTGATCGAGGAGGCGGGTGTGCAGATCAATCCCGGGGCCGCTGAGTTCCCGCATCGGCAGATCGCCGCCCAGCTCAAGGCGCAGGTGCGCCGCGGCGACTGGGGGCCGGGCGAGCGGCTGCCGTCCATCCCGGCCATCGCCGAGATGTTCGGCGTGGCCAAGCAGACCGTGCAACGCGCCGTCGACCAGCTGCGGGTCGAGGGCATCCTGATCACCAAGCCCGGCTCCGGCACGTACGTCCGGGGCACCCGGCGCCGACTCAACCGGCTCTCCCGCGGCCGGTACGGCGGATTCCGCGGCTACCACACCGACCTGGCCGCCCGGTACCGCCAGCAGCTCGTCTCGGTCGGCCGCGCCCCCGCCCCCGCCGAGGTCGCCGACGCGTTCGGCGTACCCGACGGCACCGACCTGCTCTGCCGCCGGCACCTGGTGCGCACCGACGACTCACCGGTCGAGGTGGGTGCCTCCTGGTTCCTGCCGACCGACACCGCCGGCACCTCCCTGGAGCGCGCTGAGGCCTTCGGCCGGCCGCTCTACCAGGAGGCCGAGGAGGCCACCGGCCGACGGTACGTCTCGGCGACCGACACGATCAGCGCCCGCCAACCCAGCCGGGAGGAGGCCGAGACGTTGCAGATCCGCCCCGACACCCCGGTGCTGCACCTGCTGCACGTCGCCTACGACGGCCACCGCAAGCCCATCGAGGTCGCCCAGGCCACCTGGCCCGGCCCGATGACCACACTCACCGAGGAGTACGCCATCCCCGGGCCTGTCCCCGACCCGGAGCCCGACCCCGGCCTGGTGCTCGGCTGACGGCCCCCGATCGCTGCGACGCGATCGTTAAGAAGGGGCCCCTGCTCTACCGGAGGCGTTAACAGGGGGCCCTTCCTTACAGGCGGATGCCGAGGAGGGCGTCGACCGTGTCGGCGAAGAGGGCGGGCGCGGCGGGGTCGTCGGCCGCGCCGGCGAGGGTCGCGTCCGCCCAACGGTCGGCCACGGCCAGGGCGCCGGGCGAGTCGAGGTCGTCGGCGAGGCGCTCGCGTACCCCGGCCAGCAGCTCGGCCCCGGACGGCCCGGCGGGCGCGGCCGCGGCGCGCCGCCAGCGGGCCAGGCGCTCCTGGGCGGTGGTGAGCAGCTCGTCGGTCCAGGTGCGGTCGCTGCGGTAGTGCCCGGAGATCAGCGCCAGCCGGATCGCCATCGGGTCGACCTTGTCGGCGCGCAGCCGGGACACGAAGACCAGGTTGCCGCGGGACTTGGACATCTTCTCGCCGTCCAGGCCGATCATGCCGGCGTGCACGTAGTGCTCGGCGAACGGTGCCTGGCCGGTCAGCCGCTCGGCGTGCGCCGCGGACGCCTCGTGGTGCGGGAAGAGCAGGTCGTTGCCGCCGCCCTGCACGTCGATCCGATCGCCGAGCAGGTTCAGCGCGATCACCGCGCACTCGATGTGCCAGCCCGGACGGCCCGCGCCCAGCTTCCCGCCAGGCCAGGACGGCTCGCCCTCACGGGCACCGCGCCACAGCAGCGGGTCGAGCGGGTCGCGCTTGCCGGCCCGGTCCGGGTCGCCGCCGCGCTCCGGGAAGATCTCCAGCATCTGCTCACGGGTCAGGTTGGACTCGTAGCCGAACCGCGGCGCGGCGGAGACGTCGAAGTAGACGTCGCCGGTGCCGTCGTCGAGCTGGTACGCGGCGCCGTCCTTGAGCAGCACCTCGACCTTGTCGGCGATGTCCGGGATCGACTCGACGGCGCCCACGTAGTGCGCCGGCGGGATGATCCGCAGCGCCTCCATGTCCTCCCGGAACAGCGCCGTCTCGCGCATGGCCAGGACCACCCAGTCCTCGCCGTCGCGGGCGGCCCGCTCCAGCAGCGGGTCGTCGATGTCGGTGACGTTCTGCACGTAGCGCACCGGGCGGCCGGCGTCGCGCCACACCCGCTGCACCAGGTCGAAGGTGATCATGGTGGCGGCGTGGCCGAGGTGGGTGGCGTCGTACGGGGTGATGCCACAGACGTACATGCTCGCCGCGTCGGCCGGCTCACTCGGGTGCACACCCTGCCGCGCCGAGTCGTACAACGCCAGCGCCTTGCCCCTGCCCGGCAGCCGTGGCACCTCGTGTCCCGCCCAAGACTCCATGGACTCAGCCTAGCCAGCCCGCCGACGGCCTCGGGCGGCCCTACGGGTGATCAAGATGACAGTTGATCACATGGGCGGCCAGGGCACCGCCGGCCAGTCCTCCGACGGCTGCGGGAACCGGCCGGTCCGCCGCAGCTCGTCGATCCGGGCGGCCAGCTCCGCGATCTCACTGATCGTCAGGTGGTCGGCCAACTCCGCGCCGAGCGGCCCGGCGACCTGCCCGGCCAGCCCGTCGAGCATCACCACCGCGTCCTGCGGCAGCCGCCGGCCGGCCCAGCCCCAGAGCACCGTGCGCAGCTTGCCCTCGACGTGGAAGCTCACGCCGTGATCCACGCCGTAGATCCGGTCGTCCGCGCCCACGAGCACGTGGCCGCCCTTACGGTCGGCGTTGTTGATCACCGCGTCCAGCACCGCGAGCCGGGCCAGTCGCGGGTCGTCGGCGTGCGCCAGCGCGTACGCGGTGCCGTCGTCGTCGCGGGCCGCCGCGATCGGGAACCAGCGCGGCGGCAGGGACTCCGCGGGCACGAACCCGACCAGTGGCTCGGCGTCCTCCGGCTCGTCGATCCAGAGCTGGCAGGACCCGGGGCCGAGCGGCCCGTCACGCAGCACGGTGGGCGGCACCAGGTCCCAGCCGGTGGCCCGGGACACCAGGTACGCGGAGACCTCCCGGCCCGCGAGGGTGCCGTCGGGAAAGTCCCAGAGCGGGCGTTCGCCGCGAACCGGCTTGTACACGCACCGGGCGGAGACATCCTCGAGGGTGAGGATGCCACGCAGGGTGGTGTTGGAGGCGTCGACCAGCCGCCCCTCCAGCTCGAGCTGACCGTCGCGCAACAACCGCAGCGCGGCATCACCGTCCTGGCGGGGCTGGAGGCCGGACGAGGTCACCGGTGGTAACCGTTGTGGCGCGGGCAGAGATGCCCGGCCGGGTCCAACGGCTGACCGCAGAGGGGGCAGGGTGGCCGGCCCGCGTTCACCACCCGCCGGGCCCGCTCGATGAACTGGCGGGTGGCCTGCGGGGTGAGTCGGACCCGCAGCCGGTCGAGGTCCTCGTCCGGCTCCTCGTCCTCGTCGTCCTCGTCGTCGTCCTCGTCGCCCAGCTCGACCTCGGCCTCCGCCTCACCGGCGGCGATCGCCTCGATCACCACGGTCGCGGTGTCCACGTCGAAGGCCAGCCCGAGGGTCCCGACCCGGAACTCCTCGTCGACCGGGGTGTCCAGCGGCTCGTTGTCGCCCAGCAGCGCCGGCACCTCGGGCAGGTCCACACCGAAGCGCCGCTGCGCCTCGGTGAGCAGCTCCTCGAGCTTCTCGGCGAGAAGGGACACCTGGACCTTTTCCAGCGCGACGCTGACCAGCCGGCCGCCACCGCGGGCCTGCAGGAAGAACGTGCGCTCCCCCGGCGGTCCGACGGTCCCGGCGACGAACCGCTCCGGCGGCTCGAAGGCGTGCACCTGGTGGGTCATACCCACGACCCTATCCGGCCCGCCATGGCATCGCGCACCCCACCGACCCGAATCGCCGCCGGGGCGGCGCGCCCGGCGTAACGCCCGCCACAGCCGGGCGTGGCGGGCGGCCGACCGCTCCCGGACCGCTCGGCTCGCCGGGGCCTGCCGGCGGTCACCGGGACGCGCCCGCGCCGCCGCCGACCGCGGCGTCGGAGTCGGCCACGCGGCTGGTGGCCCGGCGCCGACGCTTGCGCGGCGGGGGCACCAGCGTGGCCAGGTCGCCGCCGGTGTCGTTGAGCCGGAGCAGGAACGGCCGCAGCGGCGTGTACCGGATCGCCGTCACCGACGCCGGGTCGGCCACGATCCGCTGAAAAAGATCAAGGTGTACGCCGAGCGCGTCCGCCACGATGGCCTTGATCACATCGCCGTGGCTACAGGCCAGCCAGACCGTCTCGGGCCCGTGTTCCGCGCTCACCCGGGCGTCCCAGGAGCGCACCGCCGCGACCGCCCGCGCCGCCATGGCCGCCATAGACTCCCCCTCGGGAAAGACCGCGGCACTCGGATGCTGCTGCACCACCGGCCAGAGGGGCTCCTTGGCGAGTTTCTTCAGCGGCTGGCCCTCCCAGCTGCCGTAACCGCACTCGATCAGCCCGTCCTCGACCATCGGGGCGGCCTGCGGCAGCGCCAGCTCCAGGGTCTGTCGGCAGCGCACCAGCGGACTGGTCACGACCGCGGCCAGCGGCAGGGCACGCAGCCGTTCACCCACCGCGGCGGCCTGGGCGCGCCCGGTGTCGTCCAGCTCGACCGGTTGCCGGCCAGCCAGGCCGCCGTCGGCGTTCGCCGTCGTCCGGCCGTGTCGCAGAAGTAGAAGGGTCGCCACGCTGACCACCCTAGGGCCTCCCTTCGCACCCTGACCCGCCCCGGCCCTCCTGTGGCACCCGGGCTTCCGTCATGTCGGGGGACGCTCGCTGCGGTGGCAGATGCTGGGTGCCGGATGGTTGCGGTGCGTCGTGGGTGGGGTGGGGCCCGCCGTGCCCGGCTCCGGGCGGTCAGGCTTGATCCCTGCGCCGGGCACGGCGGGCCCCACCCCTGCCGGTGGCTGAGCGCCGCCCGGAACGCGCGGAAAAGCCGTCGCTGTGGCGTCCCAGGCCCCGTGAAGTTCGGGTGATCCACTCGGTATCGGTGATGTCGGGGTGTCCCGGGCGCGCGGATACCCCGATATCGGCGATGTCGAGTGGATCATCCGGTTCGCGGCCGACTGACGCCTCGCGGCGCACCCCGGTGTGGTGACCGTTGTCGGATTTGGGGTGGTCTGACCTGTGACCGGCGGCATCCCCGTGGCGGAATCGGGGCCGGCCCGCCGTCGTTACATACCCTGACGATCGCAGCACCGCCGGCCCCTCAGCCGGCCCGCCGCACCCGGCCCCCGGCCGGAATGACCCCGGCCCGACCGTGGTTACAGATCTCTGAACGACCGCACCAGCACCCGCCTCACCGGGTGTTCGCGGATGGGCCCGCCCCCCGGAATGACCCCGGCCCGACCGTGGTTACAGATCTCTGAACGACCGCACCAGCACCCGCTTCACTGGGGTGTTCGCGGATGGGCCCGCCCCCGGAATGACTCCGGCCCGGCGGTCGTTACATACAGACCCGGCGCCACGAGAGGCCCCCGGCCCGTGGCCCGCAGGTCACAGACTTTCCCCCGTGAACTTTGTGCGAGGCGCCCGACGAGGTGCTGACACCACGAGCCGTTCCCCCGAATGGCTGTGGGTGTTTCCTACCCCCGAAGGAGCTACCCCCATGAACACGATCATCCGTAAGAGCATGCTGTCCGTTGCCGGTCTCGCCTTCGCCGGTGGCATCTTCGCCGGCCCCGTCGCCGCCCACGCCACCACCCCGGTGGTGGACGCCAAGGCGGTCGCGGTGGTGCAGGCCGACAAGAGCGACACGAAGCTGATCCCGCACGGCACCCAGGGCAAGCAGTCGCACATCGACCTCAACGACGAGCAGACGGCCAATGTCAAGGCGATCAT
>NZ_JBHSBO010000015.1:0-75689 GCF_042650685.1 Micromonospora sp. GCM10011542 | reverse complement strand
ACGCCTCGACGACGAACTCAACCAGAAGTAGCCCTCCAGTTACCCAACACTCTCTGAGGCCGGCGCATTCGAGCCCGGGACAACGCTTCGTGGAGTAGTTGCATCTCAAAGGCTCCGTTCGGGACGTGCAGCATGGCCTTCTCACTCGCTGCCGGCCTGGCGCCGGCGTAGTTGGACTGGATCGGGAACATGTCAGGCCGCCAGCCGGACCGCGCTCCGCGCCTCGGACAGCCCGCTGGCTGCCAGACGCGCCTCGGCCTCGACCCGGAGCTCCGCGTCGCGGGCGACGTCCTCCTTGCGCGGACGGCCACGAGGCCGCTTGCGCGGGACGACCGCGCCACGCTCGAAGATCTCGCCACCCCAGACGCCCCACGGCTCGGCCCGCTCCACCGCACCGGCGAGGCACTCGACGCGCAGCGGGCAGTCCCCGCAGAGCGACTTGGCCAGCTCCAGCTGGGCGGGCGAGTCGGAGAACCACAGGTCGGGGTCGAACTTCCGGCAGGGCAGGTTCGCCTCCACCTCGACGCTCACGTCGAGTGGGGCCAACGCCAGACTCATCGCCCGGTCACCTCTCTCTCACACTTCGATCTCGTGGATCGCATTTCCGACGTACTTCGGCGGGGCAAAAAACTGAGGCCGCGGATCCCGGTGAGCGGGTTCCGCGGCCTCGAGGTGAGCCGGTGTCTGGTGGTCAGACCGGTCTACCTCGAGGTGGAACGCCGCGGACAGCAGTGCGCTTGTTAGCGACATCGATGCCCATGCCCGTGATGCCACTGGTCCCATCGATTCCGATCGGCGCGACGGCCAGGGTCAGCTCGGCCTGAACCTGGACCTGGTGCACCTGCGGAAGCGACGGTCGTGCGGCCGCGAGAGCCACCCGGACAGCCGACAACGGAGCGTGGGCAGCCGGCATCACCGCCAGACGCTCATAGGTGAAGATCTCCACGGGTGCCACCTCCCTCACGTTCCTCGAAATCGACTGGGCCTCAACCCCGTGAGCAGCCGGAATGGCGCCGCTCCCAAGGTGTGTCCTGAGGCTATTCCTCGCTCTGGGGCGAGGGCAAACGAATTTACGACGAGATTTCGAAAGTTTTCTCCGGGCAGACGTCGTCGACGCCCGCGCCCCCCACCAACGCCAGCACCGAGTCCCCGTAGAGGCCCAGCTTGCGGGGCCCGATGCCGGCGATGGCGATCAACTCCTCGGGCCGGCCGGGCCGCCGCTCGGCCAGCGCGGTCAGCGTCGCGTCGGTAAAGACCACGTAGGCGGGCACCTTCTGCGCCCCGGCCACCCGTCGCCGCCACTCGTGCAGGCGCTCGTGCAGCTCCTCGTCCATGTCGGACGGGCAGGTGGGGCAGCGACCGAGCTTGCGGTCCGGTCCGGCGAGCAGGGTGGCGCCGCAGATCCGACAGGAGACGATCTGGGTCCGGCGCCGCTCCGGGCGGCGGGCCGGGCCGGTGCCACCGGCGGCCCGCTCGACCCCGCCGGAACGGTCCAGCTGGGGCAGGAACCGGGACGGCCGCCGGGCCCGCCCGCCGGGCGAGCGGGCGCTGGCGTACGACAGCCAGAGCCACTGCCGCGCCCGGGTGATCCCGACGTAGAGCAGCCGGCGTTCCTCCTCCACCTGCTCGGCCGTCTTGGCGTACGTGGTGGGCAGGGTGCCCTCGGCGAGGCCGACCAGGAAGACGGCGTCCCATTCCAGCCCCTTGGCGGAGTGCAGCGAGGCCAGGGTCACCCCGTCCACCGTCGGTGCGTGCTGCTGGGCGGCGCGGCGGGCCAACTCCTCGGTGAAGTCGGACAGGGTGACCGGGCGTTCCACCGCGGCGGCCTCCCCGATCGGCAGCACCGCCGGGCTGGCCGCGTACTCCTCGGCGAGCTGGACCAGCGCGGCGAGGGCCTCCCACCGCTCGCGGGCCGCGCCGCCGGCCGGGGCGGCGTCCGGCGCCCAGCCCACCGCGGTGAGCGCCTCGACCACGGCGGTCGGCAGCGGCGTCTCACCCGGGATCGACCGGGTGGCGGCCCGCATGGCGACCATCGCCTGGCGCACCTCGGCCCGCTCGAAGAACCGCTCGGCGCCCTGCACCACGTACGGCACCTCGGCCTCGGTGAGCGCCTTCTCGTACGCCTCGGACTGGGCGTTGGTCCGGAACAGCACGGCGATCTCCTTCGCCGGCGTGCCCGCGTCGATGAGCGCCCGACAGCGGGCGGCCACCGCGTTCGCCTCGGCCGGCTCGTCGGTGAAGATCCGCAGGTCGGGTTCGGGGCCGGGCGGGCGCTGGCCGCTCAGCTCCAACCGCAGGCGGGCCTCGGTGCCCCGGGCCTGGGAGATCACCGCGTTGGCCAGCCCGACCACCTGCGGGGTGGAGCGGTAGTCGCGGACCAGCCGGACGACCACCGCGTCGCGGTGCCGACGTGGGAAGTCGACCAGGTACGACGAGGTCGCGCCGGTGAACGAGTAGATCGTCTGGCTGGCGTCGCCGACCACGGTGAGGTCGGCGCGTCCGCCCAGCCAGGCGTCCAGCAGACGCTGCTGGAGAGGGTTGACGTCCTGGTACTCGTCGACCACGAAGTGTCGGTACTGGCCGCGCACCTGCTCGGCGACGTCCGGGTGCTCCTCGATGCCCCAGACGGCGGCGCGCAGCATGTCCTCGAAGTCGATCACGCCGTTGGAGCGCTTGAGCTGCTCGTACGCGGTGAACACCTCGGCCACCCGGGCCGGCTCGTGCGGGGTGTCGCGCAGCGCTCGGGCCGCCGCCACGACGTAGTCGCCCGGCTCGACCAGGGACGACTTGGCCCACTCGATCTCGCCGGCCAGGTCCCGGGCGGCGGCCCGGTCGGTCCGCAGGCCGACCCGGGCCGCGGCGAGGGTGACCAGCCGCACCTTGCTGTCCAGCAGCTCGGGCATGGCCCGACCGGCCAGCAGTCGGGGGGCGAAGTAGCGCACCTGCCGCAGCGCGGCGGCATGGAACGTCCGCGCCTGCACGCCGGCCACCCCGAGCGTGGTGAGCCGAGCCCTCATCTCGGCGGCGGCCCGGGCGGTGAAGGTGACCGCGAGCACGTGCCGGGGGGAGATCTCCCCGGAGAGCGCCCGGTGGGCGATTCGGGAGGTGATCGCGCGGGTCTTGCCGGTCCCGGCGCCGGCCAGGATGCAGACCGGCCCGGCGGGTGCGGTCACCGCCGTGCGTTGCTCCGGGTCCAGCCCGGCGAGCACTCGTTCCGACCCCGACTGAAGCACCACAGCCAGGAATCATTCCAGCTCTCCCGGACGTTGCAGCGATTAGCCTCGGCTTGATCCGCAAGCCGGCGGCCGGAGGACTTGGAGGATCCGACCATGTTGACGATGTATTCCACCCCCTGGTGCGGCTACTGCCACCGGCTGAAGTCGCAGCTCGACCGGGAGGGCATCGGCTACGAGGTGGTCGACATCGAGCAGGACCCGAAGGCCGCGGAGTTCGTGATGAGCGTCAACGGCGGCAACCAGACCGTCCCGACGCTGCGCTTCGCCGACGGCAGCGCCCTCACCAACCCCTCGATCACCCAGGTCAAGCAGCACCTCGCGAGCATCGCCGCCTGACCGGCGAGCTCGTATCGACGACGAACGGCCGTCCCGTCCGGGACGGCCGTTCGTCGCGTCCGGGGCCGATCCAGCGTCCGGGGCCGATCCAGCGTCCGGGGGCCGGTTCAGCGTCCGGGGCCGGCTCAGCGTCGGGGCCGTTCAGCGTCGCGGATCCCGGCGGGCGGTGGTCGCCGCCTGCCCGGCGGCGGGGTCGCCCGGCCGCCGGGGGGCCGGCACGATCGGCGGGACGGGTGACGCCGCGCCGGGCGCGCTGAGGTGACGACCCCGCCACAGGTAGCTGCCGGCGCCCAGAGTGGCCACACCGACCAGCGCGAAGAGCACCCGGTAGTCCAGTACGCCGACGAGCAGGGCGCCCGCGCCGATGGAGAACGCCTGCGGCCCGCTGACCACCGCCTCGGTGGCGGCGGCGACCCGGCCGACCAGCCCGGGCGGGGTACGCCGCTGGATCAGCGTGTGCAGCCCGACCATGGTCAGCGGCAGGGACACCCCGGCCAGGAGCACCGCCGCGAAGCCGAGCCGGAGATCGGGGTACGCCAGCGCCAGTGCGGCCGGGCCGAAGAACGCGACCCCGGCGGCGAGCGTGCCCACCTCGCCGAAGCGGCGGACCACCGCCGCCGAGCAGAGCCCGCCGACCAGACCACCGATCCCCTGCACGGTGACGAGCACGCCGACGAACGCGGCGTCGCGGCGCAGCCCCTGGTCGACGTATGCGAAGATCAGCGACTCGCTGAAGCCCATCACCAACGATCCGAGCCCGTAGCCGAGCAGGGCCCGGCGCAGGGCCGGCTCGCCGGCCAGGTGCCGCAGCCCGGCGCCCAGTTCGGCGGGCCAGCGCAGCCGCACGGTGGACGGTGCCGGATGCGGCGTCGGCAGCGCGGCCACCACCGCCGCGGCGGTCAGGAAGCCGGCCATGCCGATCGCGGCCAGCGCCCAACCGCCGAGTGCGGCGTAGAGCGCCGTACCGGCCAGCGGACCGATCAGCCGCAGCCCCTGGCGCACCGTCTGCAGCACCCCGTTCGCCTCGGCCAGCAGCTCGATCGGGACCAACTGCCGGATCAACCCGCTGAGCGCGGCGCTGAGCGTGATGTAGGACAGGCCGTACAGGGCGGCGACCAGGTAGACCACCCACACGTCGGAGTGGTCGCGGACGGTGAACAGCGGGGTGAGCAGCACTGCGGTGACCAGGTTGGCGACCACGAAGAAGGGCCGGCGCGGGTAGCGGTCGACGAACCAGCCGACCAGCGGGGCCAGCGTCATCGGCGCGATGACGGCGAAGACGGTGCCGCCGGCGAGCCCGTCGGAGCCGGTCAGGTCCTTGACCCAGATGGCCAACGCGAGCAGCAGGATCGACTCGGCCGTCATGCTGGCCAGCAGACCGCCGAAGAGCAGGCGGAAGTCGGGGCGGCGCAGGATCGTGCGCATGGGTCCCTCCGGCGGGATGGCGGGCTCGGTCGGCGGTTTTCTGCAAGACACGCCCCCGCCGGAACCTCCGACGCCGGTCGCGCCGTCCATACTGACCGTGGGGGCCGAATTTCATACAGTTACCGTCGCGTCTGCGGCGGTCGACGGGAAAGAGGACACCGTGCCTCCTGCCATACCCAGCCCGATCCTGCGTCGTCGCCGGTTGGGCCTTGAGTTACGCCGGCTGCGCGAGGCCGCGGGCCTCACCGGTGACCAGGTCATCGAGCGGATCGGGTGGGCCTCCGCGTCCAAGTTGTCCCGCTTGGAGAACGGGCGCAGCCGACCGGACCCGGACGACGTCGGTGTCCTGCTCGACCTCTACGGCGCCGAGCCGGCGCTGCACGAGGAACTGCTCGGCATCACCCGCGAGGCCGGCGACATGCGGGGCTGGCTCAAGAACTACCCGGTGATGACCCAGCAGCAGCGCGGTTGGGCCGAACTGGAGGCCGGCTGCACGGAGATATCGGAGTACAACCCGGTGCTGGTGCCGGGCCTGCTGCAGACCGCCGGGTACGCGCAGGTCCGGATCGTCTCAGCCCGTCAGGTGGGCCACGGCGCCGGCGAACCGGAGGACGGCGAGGAGCCGGAGACCGAGGTGCAGGCCCGGTTGGCCCGCCAGTCGTTGCTGACCCGGGAGCCGGACGCGCCCCGCTACACGGCGGTGCTGGAGGAGGCGGCGCTCGGTCGCCGGGCGGGGCCCCCGGAGGTGCTGCGGGAGCAGTTGGTCCAGCTCTGCGAGCTGGCGCTGCTGCCCAACGTGACCCTGCACGTGCTGCCGCGCGACACGCAGATCGGCAACTGGTACCTCCCGCCGACCGCGTTCTCCCTCTACCGGTTCGCCGATCCGCTCGATCCGGAGACGGTCGCCATCGAAGGTGGCTTCACCGACGTCATGTCGACCGAGGCAAACGCACTAAATCGCTATAAAGTGGTGTTCGAGTGGTTATGCACGGCGGCACTTCCCGCCTCGGACACCCTCTCCTGGCTGATCGAGGCGACGGGACGGCTGGCCGGGGCGGCCTCCTCGTCCACAGTGGCGTTCGGACCGGCAACGGCGCCGGTCCAGCGCCGCCAGGCGAGGCGGCTGACGGAACGGTGATCCACGGGGGATCCTCCGTCGGGGCGTGCCCGCACCACTCGTCCCATCGGAGCGGTTCACATCAGGAGTGGAACGATGAACGAGATCCGCAACACGCCGTCCGTCCCCGCCGCCCGGTTGGCGGACGCCCCGTGGCGTACCAGCACGCGTAGCCAGACCTCGAACTGCGTGGAGGTCGCGCCGCTGGGCTCCGCCCCGTCGGCGGTCGCGCTGCGCGACAGCAAGGACCGGGGCGGCCCGGTGCTGCTGTTCAACCGGGCGGGCTGGCTCGGTTTCATCGCCGGAGCGAAGCAGGGCCAGTTCGATCTGACCTGATCCGCCCGAGCATCGCGGGGCCGTCGGCACGATGCCGGCGGCCCCGTCGCGTACAGGGGTCCCGGACCCCACTGACCAGGCATCCGCCGATCAGATGAGGCAACAATCCGATAGTCGCGTTTCAGTTGCTGAGACCGACACGGGGCGTAACATGGCCATCGAGTGACGTGGAACTTCCACACCGGCTCATCCGTCGCGGTTCATCCGGAGACCCTCATGCGGTTCCTGATCGTTCGCACCGACATCCGCGCCGTCGCCGACGGGGACATCGCCGCCGCCTGGGCGGACGGGCACCGACTGCGCGACGAGACCACCACGCCCGAGCCGCGCCGGCAGATCGTGCACGCCGAGGACCGCGACGCCGCCCTGCTGCTGGCCCGGGCGCTCGCCACGGTCGGCGCGGTGCGCGCCGGCCGGCAACGGGTCAAGGTCCTGCCGCTGAGCGAGCCCGGCCTCCGACAGAGACCTGGTCGCACCGGCCCCTGACCCACCCGACGTCCGTCGTGGCCGGTACGGCTCCCCCGCCGCATTTCTCGCCCCAGCCGACCACGACGGCCCGTGTTCCCGGCCCGTGACCGCCGCGGCAACGGCGGTCGCGGGCCGGGGCCGTGTTCAGTGGACCGGGTCCATCCAGCCGTCCAGCCAGCGATGAATGAGAAAGAGCGCGATCGACGACGGCGGGGGCAGGATCAGCCGGGCGCCGCCACCCACGTCGACGGTCCGCCCGGCCAGCGCCGCCCCGATCTCCGCCCGGGAGAACCACCGGGCGTACGCGATCTCGGTCGGATCAACCCGCACCGGATCCTCGGGGTCGGCGGTGGCCAGGAAGCCCAGCATCAGCGAGCCGGGGAACGGCCACGCCTGGCTGCCCGCGTACACGATCCGCTCGACCCCGACACCGACCTCCTCGCGGACCTCGCGCAGCACGGCCGCCTCCGCTGACTCGCCCGGCTCGACGTAACCGGCCAGGCAGGAGAACCGACGCTCGCCCGGGGTGCCCGGCCAGCTGGCGTTGTTGCCCAGCAGGCAGCGGCCGTCCGGGCCGGCGACGCCGTCGTGCACCAGCACGATCATGGCCGGGTCGGTACGCGGCCAGATCCGACCTCCCGAGCGGTCCACCCGGGACCAGCCGGCCTCGTCCATCCGGGTCGGTGCGCCGGTGGCCGAGGAGTAGCCGTGCCGGATGTGCCAGTTGGTCAACGCGAGCGCCGTCGTGAAGATGCCGGCGTCCCGGTCGGCGAGCAGGTGCCCCACCTCGCGGAGGTTCACCGCCCGGGTGCCGGGCAGTTCCGGCAGCGCGGCGTCCACCGCGAAGACCGGCACCCCGTCCGGCTCGACGCCGAGGAACATCGCGGCCGACTCCGCCTCCGGGGGCAGGTCGTCCGCGCCGAGCAGCATCAGCGACGGCGGCGACGCGTCGGCACGGACCAGGGTCTGCCCCTCGTTGCCCGAGTCGAGCACCAGCACCCGGGCGCGCAGCCACGCCTCCACCAGCCAGTCGGTGTCGGTGCGCCGGTGCGCCGCCCGGTCCAGGGTGGACCGGGCCAGCGGCGGACAGGTCTCTCCGCCATTCACGGCCGACCTGGTCACGGCTGCACCGACTCGGTGCGGACCGGGGTCAGGGCGGCCAGCGACGGGGTGATCCGCTCGGCGTCGCCGAGCACCACCACCGCCGCCCGGGCCGGCGCGAGGTACCGGGCCGCCGCCTGGGCGACGTCGTCCACGGTCGCCTTCGCCAGCCGCGCCGCGTACTCGGCGAGGAAGTCCAGGCGCAGACCGTTGCCGGCGTACGCGCTGGTCAACGCGGCCAGCCCGGCCTGGGTGGACATGCCGAGCTGGAGGGTGCCCAGGGCGTACTGGCGGGCCTGCTCCAGCTCCTCCGGCTTGACCGGCAGCGACGCGAGCCGACCCAGCTCGTACGTCGTCTCCAGCAGCGCCGGGCCGGTCACCTCGGTGGCCACCTCGGCGGCGGCGACCAGCACCGACCCGGCCACCGAGTGCTCGACGACCGAGTGCGGGCCGTAGGTGTAGCCCTTGTCCTCGCGGATGTTCTCCACCCAGCGGGAGGAGAAGTAGCCGCCGAAGATCAGGTTGGCCAGTTGCAGCGGGGCGTGGTCGGGATGGGTACGCGGCACCGCCGGCAGGGCGATGCGCAGCGAGGACTGCACCGAGCCGGGCCGGTCGACCAGCAGCAGCGGACCCGGCTCCAACGGCGGAGTGGGCGGCAGCTCCGCGGTGCGGCCCGCGCCGGCCCAGTCGCCGAGCGCCCGCTCGGCCGCGTCCAGGGCCCGCTCGGGCTGCACGTCGCCGACCACCACCAGCAGCGCGCCGGCCGGGTGCACCCGCTCGGCGTGCAGGCTACGCAGCGCCGCCGGCCGGACCGCGCGGATCTGCTCCGGCTGCGGGGTCTGCGTGGCGTACGGGTGGGAGCCGTAGATCCGCTTCAGCAGCGCCTCCCGGGCCAGGTGCGCCGGCTGGCTCTGCGCCACCTGGATCCGGTCGATCAGCCGGTCCCGTTCGGTGGCCACCTCACCGCTCGGGTAGGTGGCCCCGGTGAGCACCGTGGCCAGCAACTCCAGCATCCGGTCCAGGCCGGTGACCAGGCCGGCGCCGGAGAGCATCAGCCGGTCCGGGTCGACGCCGGCGGAGAGCCCGCCGCCGACCTTCTGCAGCTCGGCGGCGAGCTGCACGCTGGTCATCGTCTCGGTGCCGGAGAGCATGGTCTGCGAGAGCATCGCGCCGCGGGCCAGGTGGGCCTTGCCGAACGGCACCCAGAGCCGCAGCTCGACCAGGGGCACGGCGGGTCGGCGTACCGCGATGACGGTGAGCCCGTTGCCCAGCGTGCGCTCGCCCTGCTTGGGCACCTTCAGCTTGCGGTTCGGGCCGAGCGGGGGCAGGGTCCGCGGCCCGGTCGGGGCGATGGCTGTCACTGAATCACCTTCGTTCGCGACTGCGGGGCTCGCAAAACCGGCTCACTCCTCGCGCTCACCGGGCACCCCCGGCGATGACCTCGACCGCCGCGCGCCGCTCCGGCCGCAGGGTGGCGGCGGCCGCCTGGATCTGCTCCTCGGTGACCTCGCCGACCAGCCGGGGCAGCTCGTTGAGCAGGCCCGGTTCGCCGCGTTGCTGCTCCAGCACCGCCATCTGCAGCGCCCGGCCGAGCACCGCGTCGGTTTCCCGCAGCAGGTGGGTGGCCATCCGGGCCTGGGTGCGGGCCAGCTCACCCTCGGCCAGCCCGTCGGTGGCCAGCCGGTCCAGCTCCTCGTCCATGGTGCGCAGCACCTTGTCCACGTCGCCGCCCGGCGGCAGGTGCGCCTGGAGCAGCAGGGCGGTGGGGTCGCGCACGTCGAACGGGTCGCCCATGAAGCCCAGGTAGCCGCCGAGGCTGGTCACCGTGCGGTCGCGCTGGACCAGGCGCTCGACCAGCCGGGACGCGTCGCCGTCGGTGAGCACCTCGGCCAGCACCACGTACGGCAGGTAGCCGGCGAAGTCGGTGACCGGGTCGGGGACCCGCCAGGCGCCGGCCACCGCCGGCAGCGGCGCCAGCGCGTCCGAGTACGAGGTGCGCCGCTCGGCGGTCAGGTCGGGCTCGGTGAAGTCGGGCCGCGTGGGCGCCGGGCGGGCCGGTACGTCACCGAAGTGCCGGGTGACCAGCTCGGTCGCCTCGGCCACGTCGATGTCGCCGCTCACGGCGAGGACCGCGTTGCCGCTGGCGTAGTAGCGGCGGAAGAAGTCGGCGGCGTCGGCCACGGTCGCCGACTCCAGGTCGTCGAAGGAGCCGTAGCCGTCGTGGGCGTTGGGGAAGGTGTCGAACATGACCGGCGGCAGGGTCAGCCAGGGAAACCCGCCGTACGGCCGGTTGAGCACGTTGACCCGGATCTCCTCCTTGACCACGTCGACCTGGTTGCGCAGGTTCTCCTCGGTCAGCCGGGGGCCGCGCATCCGGTCCGCCTCCAGGAACAGCGCGCGTTCCAGCGCGTTGCTCGGCAGCGTCTCGAAGTAGTCGGTGTAGTCCAGGTGGGTGGAGCCGTTGAAGGTGCCGCCGGCGCCCTGCACGTGTCGGAAGTGGGCCAGCTTCTCCAGGTTCTCCGAACCCTGGAACATCAGGTGCTCGAAGAGGTGGGCGAAGCCGGTGCGTCCCTCCGGCTCGGAACGGATGCCGACGTCGTAGACGACCGCCACCCCGATCACCGGGGCGCTGCGGTCGGGGGTGAGGACCACCCGCAGGCCGTTGTCGAGGGTGAAGCGCTCGACCGGATACTTCGTCGCTGGAATTCTGGATCTCCGTGGAGCCACGGGATCGACCCTAGCGCGTCGGCACCCCCGTCACCGGCGACCTCCACGCAGCCGCCGCGACCGGGTGGGCGACCCGGGGCAGCACCTCGGCGCCGACCCGCTCCGCCTCCTCCCGGTGCGGCCATCCGGAGAGGACGGCTGCGGCGGTGACGGTGGCCGCGCCGACCTGGTCACCGTCGCCGGAGGTGGGCAGGAACCAGTGGAAGGTGGATGCTCCAGTCGCCCTCGTAACCTAGCAAGCTGGTAGGAAATACCGACATAGCCGAGACGCGACATCTCGACATGTGGATGGGTCTTGACGCTGGCCCCGCCCTGACCCACTCTTCCTATCAACTAAGTAGGAATACTGCGGATTGGATGGACGATGAGACGGCTCCCCCTGCGTCGGTTGGTCACCCTGGCCACCCTCGCCGCGGTCGGCGCGGCGACCCTGGGCACCACCGCCGCCTGCGGCGACAGCGAGGGCGCGGGCGGCGACTCCGGCCCGGTCACCCTGCGGCTCGGCTACTTCCCCAACATCACGCACGCCCCAGCCGTCGTCGGCGTGGAGAAGGGCATCTTCACCGAGAAGCTCGGCGCCAACGTGACACTGGAGCCGAAGACCTTCAACGCCGGTCCGGCCGCCATCGAGGCGGTCTTCTCCGGCGCGCTGGACGCCACGTACATCGGCCCGAATCCAACCGTGAACGCCTTCTCCAAGTCCAAGGGCGAGGCGGTCCGGGTCGTCTCCGGCGCGGCGTCGGGCGGCGTCGCGTTGGTGGTCAAGCCCGGCATCAACGGCCCGCAGGACCTCAAGGGCAAGAAGATCGCGACCCCGCAGCTGGGCAACACGCAGGACGTGGCGGTCCGCTACTGGCTCAAGCAGCAGGGGCTGACCACCACCAAGGAGGGCGGCGGCGACGTCGCGATCGTGCCGCAGGAGAACTCCCAGACCGTGGAGACCTTCGGCAGCGGTGCGATCGACGGCGCCTGGGTGCCCGAGCCGTTCGTCTCCCGACTGGTCAACGCCGGCGGCAAGGTGCTCGTCGACGAGCGCGACCTCTGGCCGGACAAGAAATTCGTCATCACGAACCTGCTGGTCAGCACCAAGTTCCTCAAGGCGCACCCGGACGTGGTGCAGAAGCTGGTCGACGGCCAGGTTGCCGCGAACGAGTTCGTCAACAGCAAGCCCGACGAGGCCCAGCAGGCCATCGCGGACGCGATCGGCAAGATCACCGGCAAGCCGCTGGACCTGAAGCTGATCAAGCAGGCGTGGCCGACGTTGGAGTTCACCAACGACCCGATCGCCACCTCGCTCAAGGCCGGGCTCGACCACGCCGTCGAGGTCAAGCTGACCGAACCGGTGGACCTCGACGGCCTGTACGACCTGAAGTACCTCAACAACGCGCTCAAGGCGCAGGGCAAGCCCGAGGTCGTCCAGCCATGACGTCGACCACGACGACGCCGCAGAGTGCGACCACCTCGGTCGCGCTCTCCGGCGTGACCAAGGTGTACGGGCGCGGGACGAACGCCGTACTGGCCCTGGACGGGGTCTCGCTGAACGTCGCGCCGGGCGAGTTCGTCTGCCTGGTCGGCGCCTCCGGCTGCGGCAAGAGCACCCTGCTCAACCTGGTCGCGGGGCTGGACCGGCCCAGCGGTGGGCAGATCGGCCTGGCCGGCGACGCCAACCCGGGGCTGATGTTCCAGGAGCCGGCGCTCTTTCCCTGGCTGACCGTCGAGGGCAACGTGGAGGTGCCGCTGAAACTGCGCGGCATGCCCCGGGCCGAGCGCCGCGAGCGGGTGGCCGAACTCCTGCGGACGGTGCGCCTGGCCGAGTTCGGCCGCAAGCGCCCGCACGAGCTCTCCGGCGGCATGCGGCAGCGGGTCGCCCTGGCCCGCACCCTGGCCCTGGACACGCCGGTGCTGCTGATGGACGAGCCGTTCGGCGCGCTGGACGCGATGACCCGGGACATCCTGCACGACGAGCTGGAACGGATCTGGTCCGAGCGCAGACTCTCGGTGCTCTTCGTGACGCACAACGTCCGGGAGGCCGCCCGGCTGGCCGACCGGATCATCCTGCTCTCCAGCCGCCCCGGCCGCATCATCTACTCCACCCCGGTGGACATTCCGCGGCCCCGGCGGATCGACTCCCCCGAGGTCGCCGCCATCGCCGCCGACGTCACCGAGCGGCTCCGTACGGAGGTGAGCCGCCATGGCCAGTGACACCCTCGCCAGCACGGCGCGCACCGACGCGCAGCTGTCCGGCCTGGACGCGTTGGAGATCGCCGGTCGCGAGAAGGAGACCTCCCGGGCCGCCCGGATCTGGGCGGCCACCTGGCCGAAGCTGGCCGCGCTCGCCATCGCCATCGGCATCTGGCAGGTCGTGGTCTGGACCGGGTGGAAGGACCCGTGGGCGCTGCCCGGCCCCGGGCCGGTCTTCGCCGACCTCGCCGACTACGCCCTCAGCTCGGCGCTCTGGGACGGCCTGGCCACCACTGCCCGGCGTGCCGTGGTGGGCTTCGCGGCCGCGGTTGCCGTCGGGCTGCTCCTCGGTCTGGCGGTCGCCCGGTCGCGGGTGCTGCGAGCCGCCATCGGCTCGATGATCACCGCGTTGCAGACCATGCCGTCGATCGCCTGGTTCCCCCTGGCGATCCTGCTGTTCCAGCTCAGCGAGCAGGCGATCTTCTTCGTGGTGGTGCTCGGCGCCGCGCCGTCGATCGCCAACGGCGTGATCCACGGCGTCGACTACGTGCCGCCGCTGTTGAAGCGGGCCGGCCGCAACCTGGGCGCGCGCGGGCTCAACCTCTACCGGTACGTCATCGCACCGGCCGCACTGCCGGCGATCGTGGCCGGGCTGAAGCAGGGCTGGGCCTTCGCCTGGCGCAGCCTGATGGCCGGCGAACTGCTGGTGGTGATCGCCGCCCGGACGTCGATCGGCGCTCAGCTCACCTACGCCCGCGACTTCTCCGACGCCGAGCGGCTGATGGCCATCATGATCGTGATTCTGGTCGTCGGCCTCGCCGTGGACGCCGCGTTCGGCGCGGCGGACCGGGCGATCCGGCGCCGCTGGGGCGTCCTGGACCAGGCCGGTCAGTGACATGTACGTCTCCGCCGGCTACCACGGGGTGGCCGCCGGCCTGACCGACGTCTGGCTGGCGGTGCACGGTGCGATAGCCACGGTGGTGGACACCACCACCCTCGCCGACCTGCTCGACCGTCGCGTGGTCTCCGACGGCGCGGCGGAGGACGGTGTGGTCGGGCCAGTGCCCCGCCGACCCGACCACACCGCGTACCGATCCTGACCGGGCGCCTGCCCCTCCGCCGGCGCCGGTCGGTCCGGTCGCCGCTCAGCCCACGTGCGGAGCACCCGGACCGGGGCCCGGGTCGCCGGGGCCGTGCAGCTCCACCAGTCCGGCGGGAGCGTTACCCGCCGGGGTGGCGTGCCAGGGTGTGAAGGCCGCGACCATGGCGAGCAGCAGCCCGGCGAGCGCGACCGCGACCACCAGGATCAGTTCGCGCAACGCCCCCGAGCCGGCCCCGCCCGCCATGGTCACCCCTCCTGCGCCGGGCCCCCCGCCCGACTTCCCCCCGCCGGTCAGCTTCGACCATCCGGGGGCGGCGCACAGTCGGCCAGCCGACGCAGGCGAGGCTGATTGCCGACTCAGGTGACAACGAACCGGCCGCCCAGCTGAGGCTGGGCGGCCGGTTCGTGACGGTCCTGCGGTGTCGGGCCCTGCCGGCCCGACGGTGTGCGCCGGTCAGACGGTGCGCGGGCGGCGCGGGCGGCGGGACCGGCCCGACGCGCGGTGCGCCGGTCGGCCGGAGCCGTCGCCGGTCGGAGCGCCGGAACCACCGGCGGTACGCGTCCGGACGGCCGGGGCCGGCGGGGCGACGATGGTCACCGGCACGCCGGACGGCTCGCGGGCACCGGTCACCCGGGCCAGCGCCTCGTCGTGCGGGCGGACCTGCACCGACTCGGGACGGATGCCGGCGACGGCCATCAGTCGGGACACGTCCCGGCGCTGCTCGGGCAGCACCAGGGTGACCACGGCGCCGGACTCACCGGCCCGGGCGGTCCGGCCGCCGCGGTGCAGGTAGTCCTTCGCCTCGGTCGGCGGATCCACGTTGACCACCATGTCCAGGCCGTCGACGTGGATGCCACGGGCCGCCACGTCGGTCGCGACCAGGGCGGTCACCTGACCGTTGCGGAACTGCTCCAGGATCCGGGTGCGCTGCGGCTGCGACTTGCCACCGTGCAGCGCGGCCGCGCGTACCCCCTTGGAGAGCAACTGGCGGGCCAGCCGGTCGGCGCGGTGCTTGGTGCCCATGAACAGGATGGTGCGCCCGTCGCGGGCGGCGATCCGGGTCAGCGCGTCGGGCTTGTCCGCCGCGTCGACGTGCAGCACGTGGTGCGTCATCGCGGTGACCGTGGCGGTGCCCGGGTCGACCGAGTGGGTCACCGGGTTGCTCAGGAAGCGGCGGACCAGCCGGTCCACGCCGCCGTCCAGGGTGGCCGAGAAGAGCATCCGCTGCCCCTGCGGCGCGACCTGCTCCAGCAGCTTGGTGACCTGCGGCAGGAAGCCCATGTCGGCCATCTGGTCGGCCTCGTCCAGGACGGTGATCTGGACCTGGTCGAGCCGGGCGTCGCCGCGGTTGATGAGGTCGTGCAGTCGGCCCGGGGTGGCGACGACCACCTCGGCGCCCGCGCGCAGGGCGTCCGCCTGGCGCTGCAGCGACAGACCGCCGACGACGGTGGCGCAGCGCAGCCCGACGGCGCGGGCGTACGGGGCCAGTGCGGTGGTGACCTGCTGGGCCAGTTCCCGGGTCGGTACCAGCACCAGGGCCAGCGGACGACCGGGCCGGGCCCGGTGGCCGGCGGTACGGGAGAGCAGCGGGAGCCCGAAGGCGAGGGTCTTGCCGGAGCCGGTGCGGCCCCGTCCGAGCACGTCCCGGCCGGCCAGCGAATCCGGCAGCGTGGCCGTCTGGATCGGGAACGGCTCGGTGATGCCCTGCGCGGTCAGCGCGGTGAGCAGCGCCGGTGCCAGACCGGTATGGGCGAACGAAGGAACAACAGTGGTCACGCAGAAGCCTTCCTCGACGCGGCACGTGTCGAGGGAGGGCGCCGAAAGGCGGCGCTGTCGCCGGCGAGACGTCCGCCGGGACTCACAAGCACGAACCGAAGGGGGTACGGGCCGGCCCGCCGCCGGGCCGCCGCCTGCCTGAGCAGGTCGACGGCGGGGCGGGCCGGTCCCGTCACCAACGCGCCCGGAGGGCGCACTGGGATGGTGCTGGCCGATCCGAAGATCAGAGCGGGCGGATGTTCTCCGCCTGCGGGCCCTTCTGGCCCTGGGTCACCTCGAACTCGACCCGCTGGTTCTCGTCCAGGCTCCGGTAGCCGGAGGACTGGATCGCCGAGAAGTGGGCGAAGACGTCAGCGCCGCCGCCGTCCGGGGTGATGAAGCCGAAGCCCTTGTCAGCGTTGAACCACTTCACGGTGCCAATAGCCATGTGTTTCGTCTCCTTGACGGAACGTCGGACCCGCACTTGTTGCGAGCCCGATGAGGAGCGCTCCGCGCGGGAATGCGCGAATCGCCTGTCGCTTCTGGTCGCCCCGCCCGGAGAACTCCGGACACAACAAAGAGCGCCTGGGGCCACAATCCCGCCAGGCGCACACAGAGTCTCTGGTAACCAAAACTGCAACCCGTTCAACCTACCACGGTTTTCCCCGCGTTGGTCAACCTCTGGCGGAATCTTCCGGCAACTGGGCGATCAGCGCGGTCAAGCCGGCCACGTCCAGCAGGTCGGCGGGGCGCACGGTGACCCCGTCCCGCACGTAGTGGAACGCCGCACCCACCCGGTCCACCGGCAGGCCCGCCAGCTCGGCCCAGGCCAGCCGGTAGACCGCCAGCTGCACGGCGGCCACCTCCGCCGCGGCGCCGGCGGGCTGGGCCCCGGTCTTCCAGTCCACCACGTCGAACCGGCCGCCCGGCCGGGCGAAGACCGCGTCCATCCGCCCCCGGACCACCACTCCGGCGATAACTGTGGCGAACGGCACTTCCACCTCCACCGGTACCCGGTCGGCCCACTCGCTGGCCAGGAAGCGCTCCTGGAGCTCGGCCAGTGCCTCGTCCGGGGCGGCGTCCGCGTCGGCCGCGCCGGGCAGCTCGTCCAGGTCGAGCAGCCGGTCGGCGCCGAAGCGCTGCTCCAGCCAGGCATGGAACGCGGTGCCGCGGCGGGCGTACGGGTTGGGCTCGGTGGGTACCGGCCGGCGCAGCGTCCGGGCCAGCGCCGCCGGGTCGCGGCGCAGCGCCACCAGCTGGGTGACGCTCAGCTGCCCGGGGAGGGCCACCTCCAGCGCGCCGGAGAGCCGGGTCAGCTCGGCCCGCTCGGCCAGCAGCAGGTCCGCCTCCCGACGCCAGCGCTCCACCTCCGGATCCACCACCGCCACCTCGGCGGAAGGCGTCGGCCCATCCGGACCGGCCGAGCCGCCCGCGACCGCTACGGCGGCCGGCTCGATCGGCCTGCGGGTCGCCGCGCCGTCGGCCATCAGCCGGCGGACCAGCGCAGCCGCCTCGGCCAGCGCCGGTCGTCGGCCGCCCAGCGGGTCGGCCGGCCACTCGGCGCGGAGCACCACCTCGGCCGTCGGGTTGACCGCGTCCGGGGTCGGCTCCGGTGCCCAGGCGTCGACCAGGTGCCCCGGACCGCCGTCCAGGCAGGCGTCCTGCACCTCGCGCAGGAAGACCGACGGACCACGCGGCCGTTTGATCCCCTCGCCCCACCAGTACCCGGAGCAGAGCAGCAGCCGGCGCGGCCGGGTCACCGCCACGTACGTGAGCCGGCGCTCCTCCCGCTCGTCGTGGGCCCGCCAGGCGTCGGTGAAGTCCGACACCGCCCGGGCCACGCCCCGCTGGTCCGCCACCTCGTCGAGTTGCAGCTCGGGCAGCCCGTCGGCGTCCCCGCGCAGCGGGAACGGCAGCACCCCCAGCCCGCCGAGCCAGTGATCGGAGTTGCGCACCGGCCCGGGCCACACCCCGCGGCTCAGCCCGGCCACCGCCACCACGTCCCACTCCAGGCCCTTGGCCGCGTGCGCGGTGAGGATCTGCACCGCACCCTCGACCACCTCGACCTCGCCGGGCGCGAGGCCGCGCTCCTCGTCCTCGGCGGCGGTCAGGAAGGACAGGAAACCGGACAGGGTGGCACCCGGGGTCTCTCCGCTGAACCGGGCCGCCACGTCGCCGAGGGCGTCCAGGTGACCCCGGGCCAGACCGGCGTCGCCGGCACCGTCCCGGCCGGCCCGGACCGCGACCTCCACGTCCAGGCCGATGGTCCGCTCGATGTCCGCGATCAGGTCCGGCAGCGCCTGGTCCAGGCGGTAGCGCAGCAGCGCCAGCTCCCGGCCGTACGCGCGCAGCCGGGCGAAGCCCTCCGCCGAGTACGCCTGCGCCGGGCCGAGGTCGGCCAGCGCCTCCACCAGGGTCGCCTCGTCCAGCAGGTCGGGAGTGATCTCCGGGGCGTCGTCGGCGGCCAGCTTCCGGCGGGCGTTGGCGATGGCCCGGGCCCGCCGGTGCAGCGCCACCAGGTCGCGCGGCCCGATCCGCCAGCGGGCGCCGGTGAGCAGCCGCAGCAGCGCCGCCCCGTCGGTCGGGTCGGCCAGCACCCGCAGCGTGCACACCACGTCGCGCACCTCGGGGGTGTCCAGCAGACCCCCCAGCCCGACCACCTCGACCGGCAGGCCACGCTCGCGCAGCGCCGACTCGATGGCCGGGATCTGACTGCGGACCCGCACCAGCACGGCGGTGGTGGGCCGCTGCGCCACCGGGATGTGCTCGGGCAACGCGCCGGGCAGCCGGGCCGCGCCACGCCAGGCGGCGAGCACACTGTCGGCTATCCAGCCGGCCTCGTCGGCGTACGTGGTCAGCAGGGCGCAGTGCACGGTGCCGCCGGCCGCGCCGCTCGGGCTGCGGTGCGGGATGGGGTCCTTGACGCTCAGCGCGGAGCGCAGCTCGGGCACCCGGGCACCGGCCGCGCGCAGCGGAGTGGCCACCGCGTTGGCCACCCGCAGGATCTCCGGGCGGTTGCGCCAGCTGGTGGTGAGCCCGAGCACCTCGGCCGGTCGACCGCCGGCCCGGACGAACTCGGTCGGGAACCGGTCCAGAGTGCCGGCGCTCGCCCCCCGCCAGCCGTAGATCGACTGACACGGGTCACCCACCGCCGTCACCGGGTGCCCCCCGCCGAACAGCGCGTTGAGCAGCACCACCTGGGCGTGGCTGGTGTCCTGGTACTCGTCGAGCAGCACCACCCGGAAGCGGTCCCGCTCGATCACGCCGACCCCGGGATGGTCCCGGGCCACCCGCGCCGCCCGGGCGAGCTGGTCGGCGAAGTCCATCGCCTCGAAGTCCTCCTTGCGCCGGGCGTACGCCCGCACCAGCGGCAGCAGGCGCAACCGGGTCTGCTGCAGGGTGAGCGCCTTACGCACGTCGGCGTAGATCCGACCCGGCCGGGACTGCACCTCGGCGAAGAACCGGCCGGTCCAGGCGGCCAACTCGTCCGGCTCGACCAGGTGCTCGTCCAACTCACCGGCGAGCGCCAGCACCGCGTCGGTGATGGTGCTCGGCATCCGGTCGACCTCGGACATGTCGCCGTCGTAGTTGCGCACCAGCAGGTCCACCAACTGCCAGCGGGACGCCTCGGTGAGCAGCCGGGTGGACGGCTCGTACCCGGCCCGCAACCCGTGCTCGGTGACGATCCGCCCCGCGTAGGAGTGGTACGTGGAGACGGTGGGCTCGCCGGCCAGCGGGTCGTCGAGCGGGTCCCGGCCCTGCCGGCCGAGGCGGCGGATCAGCTGGTCGAGCCGGGTGCGTACCCGGTGCGCCAGCTCGCCGGCGGCCTTGCGGGTGAACGTCAGCCCGAGGATCTGCTCGGGCCGCACGTACGAGTTGGCCACCAGCCAGACCACGCGGGCGGCCATCGTCTCGGTCTTGCCCGAGCCGGCGCCCGCGACCACCAGCAGCGGCTCCACCGGGGCGGCGATGATCGCGGCCTGCTCCCGGGTGGGCGCCGGCAGCCGCAGCAGTTTCGCCAGCTCCACCGGGGTGTACCGGGGGCCGGCGTCGGCCAGGCGGGGCGCCGGCGCCGGGCCGGCGCCGAACAGGGTGGGCTGGGTCACTGTGTCATCTCAGTTCGGGACTGCGGGGCTCGCAAGAGCGGCTCACTCCTCGCCCTCACGGTGTCATCTCAGTTCGGGACTGCGGGGCTCGCAACACCGGCTCGCTCCTCGCCCTCACGGATTCTCCGGGCGAAGGGTCGGCGGCTCGACGACCTGGCGGCCCTGCCCCGAGACCGGGCAGCTGGTGCGCACCGGGCAGACCCGGCACTTCGAGTTGGCGACCGCGGCGAAGGTGGCGGCGGCCATCGTATCGGCGGTGCGCCGGACCAGCGCGGTCGCCCAGCCGGCCGCCGGCCCCTCGCCCGCCGCCGGCTGGTTCTGCTCCTTGGCGTCCTTGGCCGACGTGCCGAGCTGCACCAGCGCGGCGCCACCGGACTCGTCGCCGAACTCACCGAACGCGCCCGCCTCCACCGCCGCCTGGTAGGCGCCCAGCTGCGGGTGCTCGGCGAGGTCGCTGCCGGTGACCGCGGTGGACTTGCCGGTCTTCAGGTCGATCACCACCAGCCGCCCGTCCTCGTCCACCTCGAGGCGGTCCACCCGGCCGGTCAGGTCGACCGGCCGGTGCGGGTCGTCCAGGCGGACCGCGAACTCGTGCTCGATGGCCAGCAGCCGGCGCGGGTTGGTGGCCAGCCAGCGCAGCAGCTTGTCGACCATGGCCTCGGCGCGGGCCCGCTCCGGGCCGGCCATCCACCGGGCGGCCAGCTCGATCGCGTCGAACCGGGCCGCCACGTAGTCCAGCAGCGCACCCCGGTCGGCACTGGCGTCCTCGGCCAGCATCGCGGCCGCGTGCACCAGGTTGCCCACACCCTGGGCGGTGCTGGCCGGAGCGCTGCCGCCGTGCCGTTCCAGCAGCCAGCGCAGGCTGCACCGCAGCGCGCTCTCCATCGCCGACGGGGTGACCCGCACCGGCTCCCCCTCGTCGACCAGGGGCCGGTCGTCGGAGAGCGCCCGCAGCCCCCACCAGTCGTCGGGGTGCGCGCCGGGCACACCGGCGGCGGCGAGCCGGGCCAGTTCGGCCGCCGCCGCGCGCCGCCGGGCCTCCGGCGCGGCCGGGTCGGTGATCGCGGTACGCAGCTCGGCCACCAGCGCCGGCAGAGTCAGCGCCCGCGGCGGCCGGGTGACCGGCAACGCCCCCGGCCGGTCGGACCCGTCGTCACCGTCGGCACCTGCGGCCACCCGGCCACCGTCGACGACGACGCCGCTGGCACGCTCACCGCCGTTGCCCGTGTCGCCGTCCCGCCGCCGGTCGGTGCCCGCGCCACTATCGGTCGAGGCGCCGTTGCCGGAGCCGCGCCCGGTTGGAGTGCCGCCGCTCGCGGCACCGCCGTCAGCCGAAATGCCTCCGTCGGGGGTCGGCTCTGCGGGCGTACCACCGTCGGTGTCCGGGCCGGAGCGCGGACCCGGCGGGGTCGCGGGGTCGGCACCGCCGGGCGGTGCGGGCGGCGGGGTGGGGCCGAGTTCGTACAGGAAGCGGCTCGGCTGTTCCTCGTGGTCGTCGCCGCCGACCGCCGCCGACGCGACCGCGCTGACCAGCAGCCGCCGGCGGGCCCGGCTGATCGCGACGTGGAAGAGGCGACGCTCCTCGTCCAGCAGCGCCGAGGTCTGCCCCACCACGGTGGCCGTCGCACCGGCGCCCACGGACCGGCCGGCGAGCACGTCGACCAGTCGCTCCGAGCCGAGCAGGCTGCCGCGCAGCCGCAGATCCGGCCAGATGCCCTCCTGGACGCCGGCCACGGCGACCAGGTCCCACTCCAGGCCCTTGGCGGCGTGGGCGGTCAGCAGCCGGACCGCTTCCCCCCGGTCGGCGGTCGGGGCGAGCGTGTCGGCCGGCAGGTCCTGCGCGAGCACATGGTCGAGGAAGACCTCGGTGCGGGCGCCGGGCAGCCGGTCGGTGAACCGGGCCGCCGCGTCGAAGAGCACCATCACCGCGTCCAGGTCGCGGTCGGCGGCCTCGGCGCGTCGCCGGCGGGCCACGTCCCCCTCGCCCGCCGCCGGGCGCCCCTGGCCGATCGCCCCGGCCCAGCGCTCGGCCAGCCCGCTGGCCTCCCAGACCGCCCAGAGCACGTCCTCGGCCGTGGCGCCCGGTCGGGCGGCGGCGGCACGGGCGGTGGCCAGCAATCCGGCCACGGACTGCGCCGGCTCGGCCCAGCGCCGGTCGATGCCGGCCAGTTCGGCCGGGTCGGCCAGCGCCTCGACGATCAGTTCCCCGGACGGGCGCCGGTCGCCACCGGCGAGCGCCAGGGCCCGCAGGCCCTGCCGCAGCCGGCGCTCGGCCAGCGGGTCGGCCCCACCGAGCGGCGAGTGCAGCAGCGCGACGGCCGCCTCCTCGTCGAGCCGTTCCGGCTCCAGCGCGCAGCGCAGCAGGAGCAGCAGCGGCGCCACCGCCGGTTGCAGGTGCAGCGGCAGGTCCTCGCCGTGCACCACGGTCGGCACCCCGGCCCCGTGCAGCGCCCGTTGCAGGGTCGGCAACTGCAACGCCGTGGAGCGCACCAGCACCGCCATCTGCGACCAGGGCACACCGTCGAGCAGGTGCGCGGAGCGCAGCGCGTGGGCCAGCCAGGCTGCCTCGCTGGTCGCCGAACGGAAGGTGTGCACCTGCACCTCGCCCGTCGCAGCGTCGGGCAGCGGACGCAGCCGGCGGTGCGCGGCCGGGCCGCGCAGCCGGCGGCCCAGCCGGGCGGTCGCGGCCAGCAGGCCCGGGCCGGCCCGGTAGGACGTGGTCAGCAGGACCTGCGCGGCCGGAGCTCCGGACGCGGTACGGAACCGGTGCGGGAACGTCACGACTCCCGCCGGGTCGGCGCCCCGGAAGGCGTAGGTGGACGAATCGGGGTCGGCGAAGGCCACCAGCGACTTGCCCCCGCCGGCGATCACCGCGAGCAGGTCGAGCTGGGCGGGGTCGGTGTCGGCCAACTCGTCGACGTACACGTGGGCGAGCCGGCGACGCTCGGCGGCCAGCAGCTCCTCGTCGTCGCGCAGCAGCCCGGTGGCCGCCCGGACCAGCTCGGCCGGGTCGTACGCGATCGAGCCCCGGTTGCTGACGTCGCGCAGGGCGAGCACCGCGACGTACTCGCGCAGGAAGCGGGCTGCGGCCGGCCAGTCGGCGCGGCCGAGCTTGTCGCCGAGTCGGGCGAGCTCCATCGGCCCCACCCCACGCTCGGCGGCGCGCATCAGCAGATCCCGTAGCTGGGCGGCGAAGGCCCGGGTACGCAGTGCCGGCCGCAGGTCGTCGGGCCAGCCGACCGGGTCGTCCTCGGGCTCCTCGCCGACCACGTCCAGCAGCTCGCGGATGATCAGATCCTGCTCGGGACCGGTGAGCAGTCGGGGGGACGGCTCGCCGCGCTCGGCGGCGGCCCGGCGCAGCAACCCGAAGGCGTACGCCGGGAAGGTGCGCACCAGCGGCTCGCGCAGCACCCGGTGGCCGTCGCGGGCCACCCGGGCCTCGATGCGTTGACGCAGCGTGGTGGCGCCGCGCCGGCCGAAGGTCAGCACCAGGATCCGCTCCGGGTCGACCCCCTCGGTCACCCGGGCGGCGACCGCCTCGACCAGCGTGCTGGTCTTGCCGGTGCCCGGACCGCCCAGCACCAGCATCGGCCCGTCGGTGTGCCCGACCACCTCCGCCTGCACCGGATCGGCGCGCCGGCCATCGCCCGCCGCGCCCCCGCCCTCGGACCCACGCTCGCCACCCGCCGCGCCTCCGGGCCCACGCTCGCCACCCGGCCGGCCGTCGGCGACCCCGGCCACCGGGACGTCCCCCCGCGTCGGCCCGGCGGACCGACGCACCAACCGGTACGCCTGCATCAGCTCATCCCATCACGCCGGTACGACACCCCCACCGCACCACCCCACACCGTCCCGGCCCGAGGCCGGGCCGGGTGGGTCAGGTCAGGTGGGATTCGAGGGTGTCCAGGGCGGCGGGGACCGAGTCGACCACGGTGAGCAGGCCGAGGCCTGCGGGTTTGAGGAACTGCCGGTCGGCCAGCCCGTCGAGCCAGTCCAGCAAGGGGCGGTAGAAGCCGTCCGTGTCGATGAGCACCATCGGCTTGGCGTGCAGGGCCAGGGTGGCGGTGGTCCAGACCTCGAAGAGCTCGTCGAGCGTGCCCAGTCCGCCGGGCAGCGTGAGGAACGCGTCCGACTTGTCGATCATCAGGGTCTTGCGGCTGGCCATCGAGTCGGTGACCAGCAGCTCGTCGGAGGCCAGGTCGGCGACCTCCAGGTCGACCAGCGCCTGCGGGATGACGCCGAGGGTGCGCCCGCCGGCGGCCCGGGCGCCATCCGCCACCGCGCCCATCATTCCGACGCAGCCACCACCGCTGACCAGCGTGTGCCCCCGGCGGGCCAGCTCCGCGCCGGTCTCCGTGGCCAGGTCCAGCCAGCGCTGGTCCAGGGTGCGCGACGAGGCGCAGAAGACGCAGATCGCGGCCACCGTCAGCCCTCCCCCGACCCGGACTCCGGGCGCCGCTCGTCGGACGCCTGCTCGGCGGCGGCCTGCTGGTCCGCGCCGGTCCGGGCGACCGCCTCTTCGCGGACCGCCTCCTGCTCGCCGGAGAGCGCCGCCTCGGCCTCGACGATGTGCCGGACCGCCGCGTCGACGTCGTCGGTGAGGCAGATCAGCTCCAGGTCGACCGGGCCGATCTTGCCGGAGGCGGCCATCGTGTCGCGCAGCCAGTCGAGCAGCCCGCGCCAGTAGTCCGTGCCCATCAGCACCACCGGGAAGCGGGTGACCTTGCCGGTCTGCACCAGGGTGAGCGCCTCGAACAGCTCGTCCATGGTGCCGAAGCCGCCCGGCAGCACGACGAACGCCTGGGCGTACTTGACGAACATGGTCTTGCGGGCGAAGAAGTAACGGAAGTCGATGGCCAGGTCGACCCAGTCGTTGATGCCCTGCTCGAACGGGAGCTCGATGCCGAGCCCGACGGAGAGCCCGCCGGCCTCGCTGGCGCCGCGGTTGGTGGCCTCCATCACGCCCGGCCCACCACCGGTGATCACCGCATAGCCGGCTCGGGCCAGGGCGCCGCCCAACTCCTCGGCCAGCCGGCACTCCGGGCTGTCCGGGCCGCTGCGCGCCGAGCCGAAGACGCTGACCGCCGGCGGCAGGTCGGCGAGGGTGTCGAAACCCTCGACGAACTCGGAGAGGATGCGCAGGGCCCGCCAGGCGTCCCTGGTCTTCCAGTCGCCGCGCCCGCGCGAATCCAGCAGCCGCTGGTCGGCGGTGCTGCTCGGGATCGCGCCACGGCGCAGCGTGACGGCACCGCGATGCCGCTCCCGTCCCGGATCGCGGCCGGCCTCCCGCCCGTTGCTCTGGCTCATGGGGCAACCGTAGTAGAGCGGCACCCGCCGGGTGTGCGGGGCGGGAACCCGGAGAAATAGTTCGGGATCTTGGGCAACTATTCGGCTCGCCCGTACGTCTTACTATTCACATACCGGGTATGCCCGGGCGCGCGCCTTCGGGGGAGGAGCCAGCGTGATCAGCAACGCCGAGATGATCCGGATCCGTCGCCAGATGCAACGACGGATCCGTGACGTGGTGGCCGAGCGCCGCCGCACCCGCCACCTCGAACCGGCCGCCGCCGCGGCCACCACCCCACCCGGAGCCGATCAAGAGGTTTGCGTCACCGACAACGGGCCCGGCTGACGCAAACCTCTTGATCATCGGGCGGCGGCCGGGCCGGTGGGTTAGGCAGTGGCCAGCCAGCGGTGGAGGGTGGCGGCGCCGTCGCGGATCTTGCTGATCTCGACGTGCTCGTCCTTGTGGTGGGCCAGGTTGGGGTCACCGGGGCCGAAGTTGAGCGCCGGGATGCCCATGGCCGCGAACCGGGCCACGTCGGTCCAGCCCAGCTTGCCGATCGGCGCGGCGCCGACCGCCGCCAGGAACTCCTGCGCCGGCGGCGCCTCCAGCCCGGGCGGGGCACCGGCCGCCGCGTCGGTCACGGTCAACTCGAAGCCGGCGAAGACCTCACGCAGGTGCGCCTCGGCCGCCGCCGGGTCACGGTCCGGGGCGTACCGGTAGTTGATCTCAATCTCGCACCGATCCGGGACCACGTTGCCGGCCACGCCGCCGTGGATCCGGACCCCGTTCAGCCCTTCCCGGTAGTCGCAGCCCTCGATGGTGACCCGGCGCGCCTCGTACGTCTGGAGCCGCCGCAGCACCTCGCCGGCGGCGTGGATGGCGTTCACCCCGTGCCAGGAGCGCGCCGCGTGGGCCCGCTCACCGGTGGTGGTCACGATCGCCCGCATCGTGCCCTGGCAGCCGGCCTCGACGATGCCGTACGTCGGCTCCAGCAGCACGGCGAAGTCCGCGTCCAGCCACTCCGGGTGCGCCTGGGCCACCAGGTGCAGGCCGTTGTACTTCGACTCGATCTCCTCGGCCTCGTAGAAGAAGTACGTCACGTCGTAACGCGGGTCGGGCAGGGTGACGGCCAGGTGCAGCGCGTACGCGACGCCGGACTTCATGTCCGAGGTGCCGCAGCCGTACATCAGGTCCCCGCGCATGGTGGACGGGAAGTTGTTGTTCAGCGGCACCGTGTCCAGGTGCCCGGCCAGCACGACGCGCTGCGACCGACCCAGGTCGGTACGCGCCATCACGGTGTTGCCGTGCCGCTGGGTGCTCAGGTGGGGTACGCCCCGCAGCACCTCTTCCACGCAGTCGGCGATCGCCTTCTCGTTGAGGGACACGGACTCGATGTCGACCAGTACACGGGTCAGCGCTACCGGATCGGCGAGGACCTCGGGGGTCAGCGGGTTCTCCATGGTTCGCACGGTACCTTCAGGGCTGTCAGCGCGAGGAGTGAGCTTGCGGGCCCCGGAGTCGGTGCGCAGAGACCGGCCGGGCCGCGAACGAGAGGTGGAACAGTGACGTCCGCAGATTCCGCGTGGGGCATCGGCCTGGCCACCGTGACGGCCGAGGAGCAGGTGCTCGACACCTGGTACCCGACCGGCAAGCTGGGCCTGGGCGAGCTGCCGCTGGTCTCCGGCGAGGACACCGCCGACGTGCTCGACCTGCCGCCGGGAGCGCTCGGCGACCGGGCGCTGCCCGGGCTGCGTACCGTGCAGGTGGTCACCGTGATCGGCTCGCTGGACGACCCGATCAAGGACGCCTCGGACGCGTACCTCCGGTTGCACCTGCTCTCCCACCGTCTGGTCCGGCCCAACGAGCTCAACCTGGACGGCATCTTCGGCAAGCTGGCCAACGTGGCGTGGACCTCCGCCGGGCCGTGCCCGCCGGAGCGGGTCGACGAGCTGCGGGTCATCGAGCGCGCCGCCGGTCGCCACCTGGTGGTGTACGGGGTGGACAAGTTCCCCCGGATGACCGACTACGTGGTCCCCTCCGGCGTCCGGATCGCCGACGCCGACCGGGTCCGCCTCGGCGCCCACCTGGCCGCCGGCACCACCGTGATGCACGAGGGCTTCGTCAACTTCAACGCGGGCACGCTCGGCACCTCCATGGTGGAGGGGCGGATCGTGCAGGGCGTCGTGGTCGCCGACGGCTCGGACATCGGCGGCGGCGCCTCGATCATGGGCACCCTCTCCGGCGGGGGCACCGACCGGGTACGCATCGGCGAGCGGAGCCTGGTCGGCGCGAACGCCGGCGTCGGCATCTCGCTCGGCGACGACTGCGTGGTGGAGGCGGGCTGCTACATCACCGCAGCCTCGAAGATCAGCCTGCCGGACGGCCGGGTGGTCAAGGCCCGCGAGCTCTCCGGGGTCAACGGGCTGCTGTTCTGGCGCAACTCGGTCACCGGCGCGCTGGAGGCCCGGCCCCGCACCGGGCGGGGCATCGAGCTGAACGCCGCTCTGCACGCCAACGACTGACGGCCCCGCCGGGTCCGCGGCGCGCAGCCGCGAACCCGACGGGGTACGCCTCACCGCAGGCGGTACGCCTGGATGATCCGTTCCGTCACCGTGTTGCCAGCCGCGTCCCGGGCGGTCGCCCGCAGGGAGGCGTACCCGGCACCGGCGGGATGGCGCACGGTGGCCGTCCAGCCGTGCCCGCCGTGCCGCACCCGGGCGGCCTGCCAGGTCCGGCCGCCGTCGTAGGAGACGTCGACGGTCAGCCGGGTGATCCGCGTCCCGTCGGCGCCGGGCTGGCGCTGCACCTGCACCGGGATGACCAGGCTCCGCCCGGCCGGGGCAGCGTTGTCCCGGTCCAGCCGGGGCGCGAACCGGATGGCCGACACCAGTAGCGCGGCCTGGTCGTCGCCGGCGACGTGCCGGGACCGGAACGTCCACGCCGTGCTGACCTCGGTGCTGAGGTCCGTGAAACTCCGCTTCGCCGACACCTCCACGCGGTAGCTGGCCGCACCGGGCGGCACCGTGAACTGCCCGAAGCCCGGCTGGTCCACCTCGCCGACCAGCACGCCCTCGCGGTAGAGGGCGGTCCGGGCGGTGTCGGTGACCGAGCCACCCGCGTGGCCCTCGGCGTCGCTGAACATCGGCACGTCCACGGTCACCTCGTCGCCGAGCCGCGTCACGCCCTGGCCGGGCCAGCGCGGCGCCGGGAAGGACGGCCCGTACGGCGCGCTGTTCCAACTCTCCCGGGTGTGCCGGCCGGCCCGGTACGCCCGCGGCTCCGCGCTCAACCCCGCCTTGAGGTCGGTCCACCCCTCCTCGGTGGGGACCCCGAACCTCAGCTCCGAGGACCAGCGCAGGCCCCGGGTGTTGTAGTGCTCGACCCGCTGTCCGGGCACCACGGTGGGCAGCACGACCGCCCATCCGCCCACGTCCGGGTCGAGGTGCGGGAAGACCGCCCGCTCGGCGACCAGCCCCGGCTGGCTGCCCTGGAACCGGTGGGTGACGGTGGCGAGGTCACGGCTGCGGTAGTCCTTGCGGAAGCCGGTCGGCATCCGGCCGCGGAAGCCCTCGCTGAGCGCGTAGAGGTACGGGCTGGCGGCCACCTCCGGCTCGGCCCACTGGCTGCTCACCGTCGCGAAGAACCGCTCCTTCGACACCGCCGCGCCGAGCTGGCCGGTGGCCAGTCCGGTGAAGTCGAACGCGAGCAGGCCGAAGCCGTACGAGCCGTCCTCGCCGAAGTAGTACGCCCCGATGTCCACGAGGGCCGGAGCAGCCGAGCGCTGCGGCACGGTGACGCGTACCGGCCGCGCCAGCCGGGCGTCGACGGTGACCGTAGTGTCGCCCTCGACCACCAGTTCCGGCTGTGCGAGCTGGGCGGCCGCGCCGTCGTCGCCGAAGACGATGCTGCCCAGGCCGTAGCGGCCCTTGGGCAACCGGATCTCCACCGTGCCGTCCGGGTCGTACGGGTAGTACGTGGCGAAGGTGCGCAGATCGACGAGCGAGGTACCGTAGTCCGAGGTCGCCGCGCCGGTGCCGTCCAGGTGCCGCACGGTGACCGTGTAGCTCTCCACCTCCCGGTTCACCGCCAACGGGGTGACGGCCACGGCCGTCCCGGCGCGGGCCACGATCCGGCCGGTCCAGTAGCCGTCGGTACCGATCCGGGTGTCGGCGGTGACCGTGGTGCCGGCGGTGCCGCCCGCGGGCACGGTGACCTGACTGGCGCCGAGGGCGAACATGCCAGCCGGCGCGGGCTGCCCGTCCGGGCCGGTCACCTCGACGGTGAGGTCCAGGGTGACCGGGGTCGGGCCGTCGTTGCGCCAGCCCAGCGGGCGGGTGATCGGGGTGTCGTCGTCGTGCGGCGACACGGCCCGGCCGAACGACACGCTGACCGGGTCGCTGACCACCCGCTGGGTGATCGCCCGGGCCACGTCGACCCGGCCGGCACCCTGCTGGTACGCCGTCTGGGCCGGATGCGGCTTCGCCGAGGCCATCAGGGTGGCCTTGAGCTGGCCAGCCGTCCAGCCGCCGTGCTGCTGGGCGAGCAGTGCCACCGCACCGGTTACGTGCGGCGCGGCCATCGAGGTGCCGGAGAGCGAGACGTACCTGTCGCCCACCGGGTCGCCGAGCAGCGTGCCGTCGCCGCGGGCGGCGACGATCTCCACGCCGGGAGCGGTGAGGTCCGGCTTCAGCCCGCTGTCGCCGATCCGTGGGCCACGGCTGGAGAAGTCCGCCAACGCGTCGTCACGGTCCACCGCGCCGACCGCGAGGGCGGCGTCCGCGGTGCCCGGCGAGCCGACCGAGCCGTCCGTGCCGTCGTTGCCGGCGGAGATCACGAAGAGGGCGCCGGTCTGCGCGGTCAGCGACTCCACGGCCGCCTCCAACGGGTCGACCTCCGGCGTGTCCGGCCCGGTGAGGCTCATGTTGACCACGTCGGCGTGCTGGTCGACGGCGGCCCACTGCATGCCGGCCAGGATCGCCGACTCGGAGCAGCCCTGGTCCTCGCACACCTTGCCGGCCAGCAGCGTGGCGTCCGGGGCGACGCCCCGATACCGGCCACCGGAGGCGGCGCCACTGCCGGCGATGATCGACGCGACGTGGGTGCCGTGCCCCACGGTGTCACCGGTCTCGGGCACCTCGGTGAAGTTGGCCGCCTCGGCGACCCGGCCGGCCAGGTCGGGGTGGGTGGCGTCGACGCCGGTGTCCAGCACCGCGACGCGTACCCCCCGGCCGGTGAAGCCGGCCTGGTGTGCGGCCGGCGCGCCGATCTGCGGCACGCTGTGGTCGAGCGTGGTCCGCCGCCGGCCGTCGAGCCAGATCCGGTCGGCACCCCCCGCCGTGCCGACCCGGGCGCCGGCGCCGGTGAGCGCCGCCCACACCGTCCCGGCCCGCTGCTTGGCCGCCGTCGCGGCGACCCCGCCGATCGCCGGCAACTCCGCGGTGACGGTCAGCCCGGCGGGGGCGGCGGTACGCTGCCGGGCGCCCGCGCCGCCGGTCAGCAGCACCGGCAGTTCCTCACGGTGGGCGTCGTCGTAGCCGGCGGCGATCAGCCCGGTGACGTCGAAGAGTCGGGCGTCGACCCGGTCGGCCCGGACCAGCGGCAGGGCGTCCTGCGGCAGCACCGAGAGGTGCCCCCGGTCGCGGGTGGTGAGGAAACGGATGCCGGCTCGCCCGGGGCCGGGACGCACGGCGGCGGAACCGGAGGCCGTGACGGTCACCCGGTCCCCGGTCAGCAGGGTCACGGTGGTCGGGTCCGCGGCACCGGCGGCGGGCCGCCCGGCGGTGTCCGGGGCGGTGGCGGTCGTGGCCGGAGCGGCCGCGGCGATGGCCGGGGTGCCGAGCACCAGGGCCAGGGCGACGGCGGCGCCGGTCATTCTTCTTGTTCGATGCAACGGATCCTCCTCGCTGGAGCGTCGTTACCACAGGAGACGCATTGACATCCGTCAGAATTGCATACCGGGTATGCATAAGGAAGACGCAAATATGACGGACCAACCAACGCGGGCGGCCCCCGACCGGCACGATCGACCGGTGACCTCCATGAAGGACCGGATGCTGGCCGGCGAGCCCTACCTGGCCGACGATCCCGAGATCATCGCCGACCTGGACCGGGCCGCCCGGCTGATGGAACGCTTCAACACCAGTCCCACGGCAGACCCGGTGGCCCGGCTCGCCGCGCTGACCGACCTGCTCGGCGAGCTGGGCGAGGGCACCTGGATCCGCCCGCCGTTCCACTGCGACTACGGCTGGCAGATCCGGATCGGGCCGCGCAGCTTCATCAACTACAACGCGGTCTTCCTCGACGTCGCCCGGATCACCCTCGGCGCGGACGTCCAGGTCGGGCCGAACGTGCAACTGCTCACCCCGACCCACCCGGTCGAGCCGGGACCACGTCGGGACAAGTGGGAGGCCGCAAAGCCGATCACCATCGGCGACAACGTCTGGCTCGGAGGCGGTGCCATCGTGCTGGCCGGCGTGACCATCGGGGCGAACACCGTGGTCGGCGCCGGTGCGGTCGTGACCCGGGACCTCCCCGCCGACGTCGTCGCGGTCGGCAACCCGGCCCGGCCGGTACGCCAGCTCGACTGACGTCCACCGCCCGCCCCGTCAGACCGGCGGGGCCTCGGCCAGCCGGACCACCAGGTCGGCCCGCTCGGCGGTGCCCGTGACCAGGGCGGCGTTGACCTCGTCGCTGCCCAGCGCCCAGGCGCGTGCCTGCTCGGGCGAGCGCCCGTACGCCTCGTGCCGGGCGGTGAGCCGGCTCAGCCGCAGCTCCACGTCCAGGTCGAGGAACCAGACCTGGTGCAGCAGTGCCCGGACCTCCACCCACGGGAAGTCCGGCAGCAGCAGGTAGTTGCCCTCGGTCACCACCAGCCGCACCGAGGGAGGCACCTCGATCGCACCGGCCACCGGCTCCTCCAGCTCCCGGCGGAACTCCGGCGCGTAGACGGAGGTCGGCTCCAACCGGCGCAACCGGCGCAGCAGCGAGACGTACCCGTTGGCGTCGAAGGTGTCCACCGCGCCCTTGCGGTCGGCGCGGCCCAGCCGGACCAGCTGCGACTGCGCGAGGTGGAAGCCGTCCATCGGCACCAGTCGGGCGGCCGGGCCGACCTCGGCGACGATCCGCTCGGCCAGCGTGGACTTCCCTGCCCCCGGCGCACCGGTGATGCCGAGCAGCTGCCGCGGGCCCGCCTCGGCGAGCGCCCGCGCACGCGCCACCAGCTCGTCGACGGGCAGGACCTGGGCGGACGGCATCAGCCCAGGACCGGGTCGCTGATCGTGAAGCGCGCCTGCACGGCCGCCTGCACGGTCTGCGGCTGCGGATCGAGGTCCAACTCCGGTGGCCCACCCGTCTCGCCGCCACCCCCGCCGAACGCCGCACGGGCGAACATGGGGCGCTCGCCCGCACCCGCGTCGGCCAGCTCGATCAGCCCGGTGATCCGGGCGCCCAGCGCCTCGGCGTACTCGCGGGCGCGCAGCAGCGCGTCGGCGATCGCCGCGTGCCGCGCCTCGCGGTGCGCGGGGCTGTCCGGGCGCAGCTCCCACCAGGGGCCGGCCACCTCCACCTGGTCCTGGTCGGCCAGCCGGAGCATCAGCTCGCCGAGCCCGGCGAAGTCGGTGACGGTGACCGTGGTGGTCACGCTGCCGTGCCAGGCCACCACCCGCTCGCCCGAACGTCGGGTCTCCGGCCGGACCCGCAGATCGCCGGTCTCCCGCCGGGCCACCACCGGCCCCGAGCCGTCCAGCAGCACCCGGATGGCGGCGGCCCGCTCGGCGAGCCGGGTCAGCGTGGCCTCCCGGTCCCGGTCCCGGGCGATCGCGGTGACCGCGAAACGGGCCAGCTCGGGCGGCACCTCCCGGTACGCCTCGCCCCGCACCGCCACCACCGGCCCGTCCACCGCCATGCCCCTCACCCTAGTCAGCCGCGGGCCGTCGCGCCGGGCCCGGCGATCCGCTCTGGTCATCCGGTCGGGGCCGGTGCCCGGCGTACTCCACCCAACTGTCACCGACACGGCAACCAGTGAGATAACCACCAGCCGCGCCAAGTTCCAGCAGGTACGCCACCTCGTCGGCCCGGTCGCCGCTCAAGGGGAACTGCCTGCAGAACGAGTGCAGGTCGCGGTCGAGCAGGGCGACCCTCGTGCCCCGCGCGTACCGGTACTGCTCCACCAGCGCGTCCACGTCGTAGCGCTGCAGGGAGTCGGACAGCCCGTCGATGAACGCGCTCACCTCCCGCAACTGCCGTAGCACCTGCTCCCGGTTGTTGATGAGCATGTCCGCGGTGCGCTTCACGGGGGTGCCCGCGACCCGGGTGCCGTCCCGGAAGCTGCCGGCGGCGAGCCCGAGTATGGCGTCACGGACGTCCGAACCGGCCACCGCGCCAGCGAGGCTGCCGGCCAGCAGGTGCGGTACGTGGGACGAGAGCGCGACCACCGAGTCGTGCACCGCCGGCGACATCGGCACCACGCGCGCCTGGAAGACGTCGAGGATCAGGCCGACCAACATCCGGAACGCCTCGATGCCTTCCGCCGCCGGGCACAGCACCCAGGCCGCGTCCTCGAACAGCGCGGGCATAGCGGCGGTCAATCCGGCCCGTTCGGTGCCGGCCATCGGGTGACCCGGCACGAACCGGTCGGTCAAGCCGTGGTCCACCGCGAACGAGGCCACTGCGGCCTTGGTGCTCCCGACGTCGGTAAGTACGCAGCGATCCGCGGCATACTTCGCCGCGGTGAGCAGGGTCTCCGGCAGGGTCGGCAGCGGGCCGCAGAGGAACACCACGTCCCGGTCGCGGACGGCCTCGGTCAGGTCCTCCGCAAAGGCCATGCCTCGCGACCGGCCCTCCGAACGGGTCGCGGCATCCGGGTCCCAGCCGGTGACGTCGACCCCCGACTCGTGCAGGCGGAGCAGAATGGAGCCGCCAATGAGGCCGGTGCCGAGAACCGCCGCCCGCAGCTTCTGACCGGGTCTGTTCACCATCACGCACCTCGGCGTTTCGGTCGGTACATATCAAGAATGCCCCGACTTGGTTCAGTGCCTAGAATATCGCTCTTCCAGTAACCCTTCATCGCCCACTCGCTGAGCGGCGAAAGCGTGAGCATCCCGCTGCGCGCAGCGTAGTCTTCGTGGGACTGGTTGATCTTGTAGATCAACTCGACGTCACCCTTCTCGTAGGTCACGCCCACCGACGAGACCGTGGCGAAGCACCGGGAGACGAAGCCGGGCTCGCCCCGCACCGCTGCCAGGGCATCCCGCTCCGTCCGGTAGAGCTGGACCGAATAGGTCAACTCCCCGCCGCGCAGACCGATGCGGGCCAGCCCCCAGTTGCCCGACGACGATTCGTAGATCCACTGCCCGAGCACCGGTTGGGCCCAGATCAGCAGGAACAGTCGTTGCACAATGCTGCCGAGGACGGCGAGGCTGAGCGCGGAAAGCAGTACTGCGGCAGCCTTTGTACGAGCGTCCCGCAGATCCGTGTTCTGCAGAACCAGCACGTTGAGGATGCTGAAAATCACGGCAGCCGTGGCAAGAGAGGCGTGCCGCACTCCGTCGATGTTCCGATCGCGCAACAGCGGATGCAGATGGCGCATGTCACTGGACCCTCGTGCCACCGCTGAAGATCCGGACGAGTTCCTCGAAGTCGGCCAGCCCGAGGCTGCCCGGCGGTGGGACCAACGCGAGGTGCTCGTCCGCGTTGGCGGCGAGATGGTCGGAGAGGTAACTGCCGAGGTACTTCACCCGGACACCCTCCTGCAACAGGTGGGTGACCGCCCGCGCCAGGCTCACGGACTCCCGGTCATGGTCCACGGTGACGACGAAGACGTACCGGCCGGCGAAGCCCGGCAGCGGCCGCGAAGCCAGCGAGATGATGTCGATCCCCCGGTCGGCGAACTGGGTGCAGAGTTGCGCGAGCACGCCGGGGTGGGACCGGCGCGGGGTGAGCGCGATGGTCGTCTTCCAGGTCAGCTCCGCCGGGCCTGCGGGCTTCGGCAGTTCCCTGCCATCCGACCGACCGAGAGACACGAATCGCGTCTGCGCACCCGGATGGTCCTCGACCGCTCGGTCGGCCACCCGTACCGGATAGACCTCGTCGAGCCCGGACGCGCCGATCGCGAGCAGTTCGGGCCGCTCGGCGGCCGCCCGCACAGCGGCAGCGGTGGACGGGAACTGCTCCACCGGTATGCCGAGGCGCGCCGCGTACCGCGCACACTGGGCCAATCCGTGTGGATGGCTACCGACGACGGCGGGCGCGGCAGACGCGTCCCGCGATCGGTAGGCGTCGAACGTGACACGCACCGACGTCTCCCGGCGAATCAGCACCGCGTCCGCACGGAAGATGATCTGATCCAGACTTGCCGTCACGATGCCTTCGACGGTGTTCTCGATGGGAACGACACCGAATTCGTAACGGCTCTCGGCAACCCCGGCGATCACCGCCGCGATCGTCGACTCGGGCCGGAGTTCGGCCGCCGTCGGGTGCAGGGCGCGGGCCGCGCGATGGGTGAAGGTGCCCTCCGGGCCGAGGAAACCGACGATTGGCTGAATCTCCGCCGCACGAATACCGCCACCCATCCCCGTCACTCCCCACGCGCCCGTCGGCTTTCAGACGCGTGCGATCGACGGCCAATGCTGCCGCACGCGTGCCAGGGGAGCAGATTACCGTTTGCGAGCGCCGCCATTGGCCCGTCGCATCGACGAAAATCGAAACTAACAGGTGCGGTCGGTCGATCGCGTACGGCTACTCGCGCAGCCGGCCGGCGACCGCGGCGACGTGCTCGTCGGACTCGGTCAGCGCCGCCCGGACGTACCGCTGGCCGCCAGGGCCGTAGAACACCCCGGCGGCGACCAGGATGCCCCGCCGGGCCAGCCAGTCGACCGTCTGCCAGCAGTCTTCGCCGCGGGTCAGCCACAGGTAGAGGCCGGCCTCCGAGTGCTCGACGGTGAACCCGGCGCCGGTGAACGCGGCCCGCAGCACCTCGCGTCGGGCCCGGTAGCGCTCCCGCTGCTCGTCGGCGTGCCGCTCGTCGCGCAGCGCGGCCACCATCGCCGCCTGCACCGGAGCGGGCACGATCATGCCGGCGTGCTTGCGGACCTTCAGCAACTCGGCGACGAGCGCCGGGTCGCCGGCCACGAAGCCGGCCCGGTACCCGGCCAGGTTGGACCGCTTGGACAGCGAGTGCACCGCCAGGACACCGGCGTAGCTGCCGCCGGACACCTCCGGGGACAGCACCGACACCGGCTGGGCCGACCAGCCCAGCGGCAGGTAGCACTCGTCACTGGCCACCACCGCGCCGCGCTCCCGTGCCCAGTCGACCACCTTGCGCAGGTGCGGCGCGGGCAGCACCCGGCCGGTCGGGTTGCCGGGCGAGTTGACCCAGACCAGCCGGACGCGGGACGTCGGCCCGACCGCGGTGAGCGAATCGGCCCGTACCACGGTGGCGCCGGCCAGTCGGGCCCCGTCCTCGTACGTGGGGTACGCGATCGACGGCACCACCACCACGTCACCCGGGCCGATGCCGAGCAGCGTGGGCAGCCAGGCGACCAGTTCCTTGCTGCCGATGGTCGGCAGCACGCCGAGACCGTCCACCCCGGCACCGCACGCCCGGGCGACCCAGGCCGCGATCGCCTCACGCAACGCCGGCGTGCCGGCGGTCAACGGGTAGCCGGGGGCGTCGGACGCCTCCGCCAGCGCCTGCCGGATCACCTCGGGCACCGGGTCGACCGGCGTGCCCATGGAGAGGTTGATCAGGCCCTCCGGATGCGCCGCGGCCAGGGTGGCCGCGGCGTCCAGGGTGTCCCAGGTGAACTCGGGCAGCCGCGACGAGACCGGCGCGAGCCGGTTCAGTGGCCCTCGCCGCGCGGGGGCTGCGCGGCGACGAAGGTCGCGTCCTTCTCGACCTTGCCGATCTTCGAGGCGCCACCGGGCGAGCCCAGGTCCTCGAAGAACTCGTAGTTGGCGCCGGTGTAGTCCTTCCACTGCTCCGGGACGTCGTCCTCGTAGAAGATCGCCTCCACGGGGCAGACGGGCTCACAGGCACCACAGTCGACGCACTCGTCGGGGTGGATGTAGAGCATCCGGTTGCCCTCGTAAATGCAGTCGACCGGGCACTCCTCGATACATGCCTTGTCGAGCACATCCACGCACGGCTCGGCGATGATGTAGGTCACCGGTCTTCTCCTCCGCAAGACACGCCGCGATCTCCCGCGACGGTAAGAGCCTAGTATCTCGCCGGGGAGGGGGAGAATCGTGCTCCGACAGCAGGATGTGGGACACCGGATCGTGGTCCGCCGGATTGTGGGGATTCGCGAAGGCCGCCCGCTCTTCTCCGACGCCCTCGGCGAGCTGGTCGAGCTGAGCGAGACCCATCTCACCCTGGCCACCGCGCAGGGCCCGCTACGGGTGCCGGTGGCGCAGGTGCACCGGGCGAAGCGGGTGCCACCGACCCGCCGGCCGACCGCCGCCGCTGTGGTGGCCCTGGAACTGGCCGCCGACGAGGCGTGGCCGGCGCCGGTGCGGGGGCGGCTCGGCGACTGGCTGCTGCGCTCGGCCGAGGGCTGGACCGGTCGGGCCAACTCGGCGCTGCCGATCGGCGACCCGGACCGGCCGCTGCCGGCCGCGCTGGACGCCGTCGAAGGCTGGTACGCCGGGCAGGGGCTGGTGGCCATGGTCAACACGCCGCTGCCGCTCGCCGCGCCGATCGGCGCCGAGTTGGACGCGCGGGGCTGGGGCAGTCGCCCGCCGGTGCTGGTACAGACCGTGCCGCTCCCCCTGCCCGCCGCCGCCGGCGGCGGCACGGCCGCTGCGCGAGCCGGGGAGTCCGTTGGCGGGCCGGCCAGCACACCGGCCGCGCGGGTTGTCATCGAGTTGTCCGAGGTGCCGAGTTCGGAGTGGCTGGCCATCGCCGCCGGCCGCAAGGGTGGCCTGTCGGACGCTGCCCGGCACGTGCTCACCGGCGTGGACCAGGTCCGCTTCGCGCACGTGTACGTGGACGGCGAGTTGGTCGCCATCGGCCGGGGCACGGTGACCGGGCAGGGCCGGTGGCTGGGCCTGAGCCTGATCGAGGTGCTGCCGGCGGCGCGTCGGCAGGGGCTCGCCGGCCGGGTGATCACGGCGCTTGCCGAGTGGGGCGGCTCGCTCGGTGCGACGCACGCCTTCCTCCAGGTCGAGCAGCGCAACACTCCGGCGGTGGCGCTCTACCGCCGGCTCGGCTTCGTCACCCACCACACCTATCTGACCCGGGTCGCCCCGCACTGACCGTCCCACGGAGATCGACTCGGTTTCCTGCAAGTCGGGCTGTCCCACTCACCCGGACACCCCGATTTCCAGGAGACCGAGTCGATCAAGCCGGCCAGGCCCGCGAGGGCGAGGCCCACGCACCCGCGCACGCCAGCGCGCGCAGCCGGGTCAGCGGCGCACGACGCGACGGGGCTTGGCGGCCTTGACCTCGGCGAACCGCTTGAGCTGCTGGGAGCGGTGGTCGAGCCCGAGCGCGGTGAGCACCAGGTAGCCGACCAGCACCCCGGCGCCGGTGGCGAGCAGGTAGAGCCAGATCTGGGCGAAGAAGGTGCCCGCGCCACCGGCGAAGGGGTTGTAGCCGACCAGCAGCGGCCCGACCAGCACGGTCAGCAGCATCGCCAGCAGCACCGTGAGGGCCACGTCGGCCGACCAGGCGGCCAGCGGCCGGCGGCGACCCCAGAGAAACGCCACCGCGGCCAGGATCAGCCCGATCACCACGAACATCGCCAGCGACACCCGGTCGGCTGCGGCGTCGTCACCGTCGAAGCCGAACCGGGTGATCAGCCGGGCGACCACGTTGACCGCGAACAGCGCTCCCACGAGCACTCCGATGTCGCGCCACCGCTTGTCCACCGCACGACCTCCCGCCGTACGCCCCGCACCGGGGCCCGTTTCCTGGCAGGAATATCTACCACCCGTACCTGGGTGGCGTCATCACCCGCGCGGTACCGAGGGTGGGGCCAGGATCTGACGGAAGCCCATCACCGCGAAGGTCATCGCGCCCGCCACGATCATCGCCAGGCCGACCCAGTTGTCGCCGGCCAGCAGCAGGTCGCCCTCGGTGGTACGGACGGCAGCCACCACCATCAGCGCGAACCACGGCACCGCGGGCAGTGCCACCGCCCAGCGGCGGCCCACCGTCGCGTGCGCGAACCAGCTGAGCGCGATGTTGGCCCCGATCGCGAGCAGCGCCGACACGCCGATCAACTGCCCGCCGACGCGGACCGTGGCGAGCAGCAGCTCCAGCACCCCGGTCAGCACGCCGGCGACGGCCACGACGACCCCGCCGGCCACCCGCAGCCCCACGTCGAGCAGGCGCGGCGGCGGCCCCGCCGGCGGCCGGGCGCTCTCGTCGGGCAGGACCGACATCGGCGTGGCGGGCAGGCTCACCGGAGGCCGGCCGCCGCGACCGGGGCCCGGGCCGGACCGGCGTCGTCCGGCAGGCCGGCGAACAGGTCGTCCTCCCAGCCGTACGGCCCGTTGCCCGGCCCCTTCTCGCCGACCGCGAGGGTGTAGAACTCCACGCCCATGAACTCGCTGCCGAAGTTGCCGGCGATCGAGTAGAGCCACGAGGTGGCCGGGATCTGGGTGGTGTGTGCCCGCATGGCGGCCTCCTTGGCCGCGTGCCGGTCGGTGGCGTCGATGCGGGCCGCGATCTCCGCGTCGGGGGTGCCGAAGGGCAGGTCGGCGACGTCCTGGATGCCGGCGAAGGGATTGTCCGAGGATTCGGCGAAGTGCGTCATGCCGGCCTCGAGCACGCTGCTCGGCATGGCCGTCCAGTAGACCTTCGCCGGGGCGCAACCCTGCGCGGCGGTCAGCTCGACGGCGCGCATCGCGACCCGGTGCGCCTGGATGTGGTCGGGGTGACCGTAGAAGCCGTTCTCGTCGTACGTGATGAGCACCTGCGGGCGTACCTCGCGCATGATCTCCACGAGGTGCCCGGCGGCCTCGTCGAGGTCGGCCTGCCAGAAGGCGCGGGGGTGCTCGTTGGTGGCGAGCCCCATCATGCCGGAGTCGCGGTAGCGGCCCGCGCCACCGAGGAAGCGGTGGTCGGTGACGCCGAGCGCGGCGCAGGCGGCGGTCAGCTCGCCGATCCGGTACCCGCCGAGCTGGTCGGCCTGGGCGGCGGCGAGCTGGGCCAGCTCCGGGACGTGGATCTCGCCCTCCTCGCCGAGGGTGCAGGTCACCAGCGTGACGTGCGCGCCGGCGGCGGCGTAGTGGGCCATGGTCGCGCCGGTGCCGATCGACTCGTCGTCGGGGTGCGCGTGGACCAGCAGCAGGCGGCGATCGGGCAGCGTCGTCACGACGGTCACTCTAACCGGCGCCTGCGTCCAGCCCGTGCCGACGCGTCCGCGCAGGTCGGCCACATCACCCCCGGTGCCGCTCTACGATTTGGGCTGTGGACTTTCCGGAGCTGGCCGCCCGCACCCGCCGGTTCAGCCACGGCGCACCACGCGCCATCTCCGTGGCCGACGACGGCTCCCGGGTGATCTTTCTACGCTCCGCCGGCCCCGAGGACCCGGCGGACGCGCTGTGGCTGCTGGACCTGGCCACCGGCGAGGAGCGGCTGGTCGCCGACCCGGCCACCCTGCTCGGCTCCGGCGATGACCCGGGGGTGCTCTCGCCCGGCGAGCGCGCGCTGCGCGAACGGCTGCGGCTCAGCGCCGCCGGCATCGGCTCGTACGCGCTGGACGCCGCCGGGCGGGTGGCCGTGTTCGCGCTGGCCGGTCGGCTGTTCCGGGCCGACCTGGTGCACGGCGACGTGGTGGAGGTGACGGCGGTCGGCCCGGTGCTGGACCCGCGCCCGGACCCGACCGGGCAGCGGCTGGCGTACGTGACCGACGCGGCCGAGGGGGTCCGCCGGGGCGAGCTGCGGGTGATCGACTCCGACGGCACCGACAGCCTGCTGGCCGGCGAGGACGCCGGGGTCAGCTGGGGGCTGGCCGAGCACATCGCGGCCGAGGAGTTCGGCCGGTTCCGGGGTTACTGGTGGGCGCCGGACGGCCGGTCGGTGCTGGCCGCCCGGGTCGACGAATCCCGGCTGGACCGGTGGCACCTGCACGACCCGGCCGACCCGGCGAGCGCGCCGACCGCGGTCGCGTACCCCCGGGCGGGCGGGCCGAACGCCGAGGTCAGCCTGCACCTGCTCGACCTGGACGACGGTTGGGTGGACGTGCACTGGGACCGGGAGACCTACCCGTACCTGACGGCGGTGAGCTGGGCCGAGGGCGGTCCGCTGATCACCGTGCTGCGCCGCTCGCAGCAGCACGGGTTGGTGCTCGCGGTGGACCAGCGCACCGGCGAGACGCAGGTGCACGCCGAGCTGGCCGATCCGCGCTGGGTGGAGCCGATCGCCGGTACGCCGGCGCACCTGCCGGACGGCCGGGTGCTGGTCGGCGGCGAGCTGGCCCATGACGGGTACGACGCGCGCTGCCTGTTCGCCGACGGCACCCTGCTCACCCCTCCCTCGCTCTACGTGCGGCGGGTGGTGGGCCGGCTGCCGAGCGGCACCGGCCCGGCGGATCTGCTGGTCGAGGCGAGCGACGGCGAGCCGAGCGAACGGCACCTGTTCCGGGTGCGTACGACCATCGGCGGCGGGGTGGACGCCCGGCGGGTGACCACCGACTCCGGCTGGCACACCGCCGCCGTGGGCGGGGACGTGCTGGTGATCGGGATGGCCTCGCTGGACCACGCCGGTGTGCGCTGGACGGTGTGGCGCGGCGATGCGGAGGTGGCGGAGCTGCGCTCGTTGGCGGCCAACCCGCCGTACTCCCCTCTCCCGCTGCTGGAACGGGTGACCGACCGGCGGCTGCCGGCGGCGGTGCTCTACCCGGACAACCACGTCAGCGGGCGGCGGCTGCCGGTGCTGCTCGACATCTACGGCGGCCCGGGTCACCAGGAGGTGGTGGCCGCGCGGGCGGCCTGGTTAGAGCGGCAGTGGTGGGCCGACCACGGCTTCGCGGTGGTCACCATCGACAACCGGGGTACGCCGGGCGTGGCCCCGTCGTTCGAGAAGGCGATCCACCGGCGGGTGGCCGACGTGATCCTCGCCGACCAGGTGGACGCGCTGACCGCGCTCGCCGGCAAGAACCCGGATCTGGACCTGGGCCGGGTCGGGGTGCGTGGCTGGTCGTTCGGCGGGTGGCTGGCAGGCCTGGCGGTGCTGCGCCACCCGGAGCTGTTCCGGTGCGGCATCGCGGGTGCCCCGGTGACCGACTGGGCGCTGTACGACACCGCCTACACGGAGCGCTACCTGGGCCTGCCGGACGACGGGATGGACATCTACGCGCACCACTCGCTGGTCGAGCTGGCGGCCGAGCCGGTCACCGACCCGGACCAGGCCCGGCCGCTGCTGCTGGTGCACGGGCTGGCCGACGACAACGTGGTGGCGGCGCACACGCTGCGGCTCTCGGCGGCGCTGTTGAACGCGGGTCGCCCGCACTCGGTGCTGCCGCTGACCGGCGCCACCCACATGGCCGCGAACGGCACCGCGGAGCGCCTGCTCCCGCTGGAGCTCGACTTCCTCCGTACCCACCTGCAGTGACGCCCGGAAACGCGGCGGCCCCCGGTCGACGACGCTGTCGACCGGGGGCCCGTCCGGGTGGTGCGGTTACGGCTTGACGTACGCGTTCACGAAGGACGGGTACCCGAAGACGCTGGAGATGAACACCCCACCGGCCTTCGACCCGTGCACGTTGTAGGCCACGTCGACGAAGAGCGGCACCACCGGCGCCTGCTCCTTCATGATCCGCTCGTCGAGCTTGGCCCACTCCGGACCCTGGTCGGCCGGGGCCATGGCCAGGATGCGGTCCATCTCGGCGTTGATCGCCGGGTCGTTCAGGAACGAGTTGTTGCTGTTGCCCTCGGCCTTGATGGTGCGGCCGTCGTAGAGCACCGGCAGGATCGAGGCGCCGCTCGGCCAGTCGGCCGCCCAGTTACCGATGTAGAGGTCCCAGGGGTTGTCCTTCTTCTTGACCTCGTCGAGCTTCGCGTCGTCCGGGATGTTCCGCAGCGTGATCTTGAAGCCCGCCCGTTCCAGGTTCGCCTTGAGCTGGGCGCCCTGCAGCTGCTCCACCGAGCCGTCGGAGACGCCGAGGACCAGCTCCGGGGTCTGCCCGCCGAGCAGCTCCTTGACCTTGTCGACGTTGCCGTTCGCGCCGGCCGGGTAGGCCTCGTACGCCTTGTAGCCGATGGTCGCCGGCGGCATCAGCGTGGTCAGCGGCGCGGCCACGGTCTGCCCGCCCATGGCCTTGATCAGGCCCTCGCGGTCGATGGCGTAGTTGAGCGCCTGGCGGATCTTCAGGTCCTTGACCCGCTGCGTGTTGATCACGAGCTGGTTGGCGCTCGGGGTCGGCGAGAGGATGGTGCGCGACTTCAGGGAGGCGTCCCCGGCGACCTTGGCGACCAGCGAGGCGGGCACGGTGTTGAAGGCCAGCGCGCTCTGGTCGGCGCCGTTGTCGGCGATCACCCGGTTGTTGGCGGCGTCCGCGGTCGGGCCGAAGCTCCACACGAACTGGTCCGGGTACTGGTGCCGCACCGGGTCGGTCTTCGGGTCCCAGTTCGGGTTGCGGTCCAGGGTGAGCTGCACGCCGACCTGGTTCTTGGCGATCTTGTACGGGCCGGAGGAGAACGGCCGCTGGTCCAGGTTGACGCCGGTGTCCTTGTCCGGCGGCAGCGGCGCGGTGGTCGGCAGCGAGACCGCGAACGGCAGGTCACAGCGGGGCTTGGCGAACTCGAAGCGCAGCGTCTTGGCGTCCGGCGTGCTCAGGCCGGGCGGCAGCGACGTCTTGTTCTTCTTGAAGTCCCACTTGGTGTCGAAGTCCGCGCTGTCGGCCAGCCACTCCTGGATGTAGGTGGGGCCGCTGGTCAGGTCCGGGTCGAAGGAGCGGGCGATGCCGTAGGCGATCTCCTTGGAGGTGATCGGCCGGCCGTCCTCGAACTTCACCCCGTCCTTGATCTTGAATTCCCAGACCTTGCAGTCGGAGTTGACGTTGGTGCCCGGCGTCTCGGCCAGGTCACCGACCAGGACCAGGCCGCCCTTGCCGTCGTCCTTCCAGGTGGTCAGGTAGCGGGCGAAGAGCGGGTTGGTCATGAGGCCGGCGAACGAGTACGTCCGCTGCGGGTCCAGGTGGGAGATGGGCGTCTCCCGGATGATGGTGAAGGTGCCGCCCTTCGTGGCCCCGCTCACCTCGGCCGCCGGGCCCTGCGAGTCCTTGGGGTCGGTCGCGATGACCCCGGTCTGCTGCCGGTCGGTGTCCACCGTGGTGCCCTCGCCCGTGTTCTTCGAGCACGCACCCAATGCCACAACCAGTGCGATCGCGCCGCCTGCGGCGGCCGCCACGCGTGGTCGCATGTCGTACCTCCTCCACCAGTGTCGTGCGGTCCGCCGGGCGTTGACCGCCGACGTCCCGAGGATCGTAAGGAAGAAAACCTACGAGTTGTGTAACAGTTGTCGATAAATTTCACCGCCGTCCGGCCGGTGGACAACACCGCCCGGACCAGGGTCAGCGCAGCCGCACCCGCGGGTCGATGGCCGCGTACAGCAGGTCCACCAGCACGTTCGCGAGCACCACGAAGACCGCCGCGATCAGCACGGTGGCCATGATGGTCGGCAGGTCGCCCGAGCGCACGGCGTCCACCGCCGTGCGGCCCAACCCCTGGATGCCGAAGGTGGTCTCGGTGATCACCGTGCCGCCCAATGCCCCGCCGACGTCCAGGCCCGCGATCGTCACCACGGGCGTGATCGCCGCGCGCAGCGCGTGCCGGCCGTACACCTTGGGTTTGGCCAGGCCCTTGGCCCGCGCGGTACGGACGAAGTCCTCCGACAGCGTCTCCAGCATCTGCGCCCGGGACAGCCGGGCGTAGATGGCGGAGAAGAGGAACGCCAGCGCCACCCAGGACAGCACCAGACCGCTGGCCCATTTCGCCGGATTGTCGAAGAGCGAGGTGTAGCTGGGCACCGGCAGCAGCCGCAGGTTGTAGACGAAGACCAGCAGCAGCACCGCACCCACGAAGTAGAGCTGCAACGAGGCGCCGGTCAACGAGAAGCCGATCGCCATCCGGTCCAGCCAGGTGCCCCGCCGCAATGCGGAGAGCATGCCCAGGCCCACCCCGAGCAGCAGCCAGAGGATGGCCGCCGGGATCACGATGCTCAGCGTCACCGGCAGCACCCGGGCGATGGTGTCCGAGACCGCCTCGTTGGTGACGTACGACCAGCCCAGGCAGGGCGCGTCACAACGGCCGCCCTGGGCGCTGCCCAGGTCCCGCCCGGTGACGATGCCCTTCATGTAGCCGGCGTACTGGCTCCACAGCGGATCATTGAGGCCCAGCTCGTCGCGGACCCGCTCGAGCCGCTCCGGGTTGCAGTTCTTCGGGCACATGCCGGTCACCGGGTCGCGTGGCAGGGCGAAGAACATCAGGAAGGTCAGCACGCTCACCGCGAACAGGGTCAGCGTGGCGGAGAAGATCCGCTTGAGCAGAAATCGCGCCATGATCTCACCCCTACCGGGACGACTTCGGGTCGAGCGCGTCACGCAGCGCGTCGCCGAAGAGGTTGAAGGCGAACACGAGCGCGAAGATCGTGATGCCGGGGAAGAAGACGTACGCCGGGTCGGTCTGGAGGAAGTCCAGGCTGCGGTAGATCATCCGGCCGAAGCTCGGCGTCTCGTCGCTGAGACCGACACCGATGAAGGAGAGCGCCGCCTCGCTGGTGATGAACTGCGGCACCGCCAGCGAGAAGGCGACCAGGACTGGCGCCCAGATGTTCGGCAGCAACTGCCGGAAGAGCATGTGCCCCAGACCGGCGCCGCTGGCCCGGGCCGCCTCCACGAACTCCCGCTCGCGCAGCGCGATCACCTGGCCGCGTACCAGTCGGGCCGTGCTGGTCCAGCCGAAGATGGCGAAGACGGCGATCAGGACGCCCACCCCGAAGGCCGCGGACACCTGCCCCCGCTCGCCGTAGAAGCGCAGCGTCAGCGTGGGGGTGAGCGCCAACGCGATGATCAGGAACGGCATGGCCAGCGTCAGGTCGGTGATCCAGTTGATCACCGCGTCGAACCAGCCGCCGAGGTAGCCGGCGAGCGTACCGAGCGCGATGCCGATCGCCGTGGTGATCACCGCGGCGGCGATCGCGATGAACAGCGAGGTCCGCAGGCCGTAGACCATCCGGATGAAGATGTCGCGACCCAGGCCCGGCTCCAGGCCGAACCAGTGCTCACCGGAGACACCCCCGGCGTACCCCAGCGGCATCCCGAAGCCGTCCAGGGCACCCTGGAACTGCTCGCGCGGACTCATCCCGTACGCCCACTGGATCAGCGGGGCGGCGAGCGCCACCACGACGAAGAAGACCAGCATCGCGCCGCTGACCACCGCGGTGCGGTCGCGCCGCAGTCGGACCCAGGCCAACTGGCCGGGCGACCGGCCCACGAAGCCCTTCTCGCGCGGCGCGTCGCCGCCGTCACCGGACTCGATCTCGGCCAGCGCCACACCCTCCACCGGGGACAGGCTCACCGCGACACCTCCTCAGCGCTCGCGTCGGCTGTTTCCCCTCCGAGGCTCGTGCCGGCTGTTTCCCCTTCGGGGCTCGCGCCGACCGCTTCCCGTTCCGGGAAGTGACACGCGGTGGCCTGGTTGCCGCCGTCGCGCCGCACCAGCGCCGGCTCCTCGATGGCGCAGATGTCCTGTGCCTTCCAGCAGCGGGTGCGGAACCGGCAGCCCGACGGCGGGTCGAGCGGGGTCGGCACGTCGCCGGCGAGCCGGATCCGGCCGGCCGGGCCGAGTTTGGTGACGTCGGGGATCGCCGAGAGCAGCGCCCGGGTGTACGGGTGCTGCGGACGCTCGTAGATGTCCGCCCGGTCGCCGATCTCCACGATCCGTCCCAGGTACATCACCGCGACGCGCTGGCAGAAGTGGCGCACCACGGCCAGGTCGTGGGCGATGAACACGAACGCCAGACCGAGATCGCGTTGCAGGTCGCGGAGCAGGTTGATCACCTGCGCCTGGATCGAGACGTCCAACGCGGAGACCGGCTCGTCAGCGATGATCAGCTTGGGTCGCAGCGCCAGCGCCCGCGCGATGCCGATGCGCTGGCGCTGACCGCCGGAGAACTCGTGCGGGTACCGGTTGTAGTGCTCCGGGTTCAGCCCGACCAGCTCCAACAGCTCCTGCACCCGGGCCTTGATGCCGCCCGGCGGCTTGATCCCGTTGACCTGCAACGGCATCGCCACGATCCGGCCGACGGTGTGCCGCGGGTTCAGCGAGGCGTACGGGTCCTGGAAGATGATCTGGAGATCCTGGCGCAGCGGACGCAGCTCCCGCCGACCGGCGTGGGTGATGTCCCGCCCGTCGAACTCGATGGTGCCGGCCGTCGGCTGCAGCAGCCGCACCAGCATCCGGCCGGTGGTGGTCTTGCCGCAGCCCGACTCCCCCACCAGGCCGAGCGTCTCGCCCGGGCGCACGTCGAAGTCCAGCCCGTCCACCGCCCGCACGAGGCCGGTCGCGCGCAGGCCGTTGCGCACCGGGAAGTGCTTGCTGAGCCCGCGTACCCGCAGCAGCGGTTCGGTGGTCGTCGTCGCTGCCGCGGTGTCCGGTTGCACGCTCATCGGGCCACCCCCACGGATGCGATGTCGTCGGCGTAGAGCCGGGTCCGCTCCTCGGCGGCCAGGTGGCAGGCGACCAGGTGGCCGTCCGCGCCGGCGGGGCGCAGCTCGGGCACCTCGGTGCGGGACGTCTCGCCGTTGCGGTCGGCGTAGCGGCAGCGCGGATGGAAGGCGCAGCCGGGCGGCAGGTTGATCAGGCTGGGCGGGTTGCCCCGGATCGGCACCAGGTCCGCGTCCGCGTCGCCGTGCAGCGACGGCACGCTGGAGAGCAACCCCCAGGTGTACGGGTGCTGCGGGCGACGCAGCACCTGCTCGACGCTGCCCCGCTCGACGGCCCGTCCGCCGTACATCACCAGCACGTCGTCGGCGACCTGGCCGACCACGCCGAGGTCGTGGGTGATCAGGATGATCGCGGAGTGGAACTCCGCCTGGAGGTCGGCGAGCAGGTCCAGGATCTGCGCCTGCACCGTGACGTCCAGGGCGGTGGTCGGCTCGTCGGCGATCAGCAGGGCGGGGTCGTTGACCAGGGCCATGGCGATCATCGCGCGCTGCCGCATGCCGCCGGAGAACTCGTGCGGGTACTGGTCGAAGCGGCGCGCCGGCTGCGGGATGCCGACCCGGCCGAGCATGTCCACCGCCCGCTGGCGGGCCTCCCGCCGACCGGCCTTCGGGTGGTGCACCCGGTACGCCTCCGCGATCTGCCTACCCACCGTGTAGTACGGGTGCAGCGCCGACAACGGATCCTGGAAGATCATCGCCATGTCCCGGCCGCGCAGCCGCCGTACCTCCTCGTCGGGCAGGCCGACGAGCTGTCGGCCGCCGACGGAGATCTCGCCGGTGATGGTGGTCCGCCTGGCGTCGTGCAGGCCGAGGACGGCCAGCGAGGTGACGCTCTTGCCGGAGCCGGACTCACCGACGATGCCGAGCGTGCGACCGCGCTCGACGGCGAACGACACGCCGTCCACGGCGCGCACCACGCCGTCCTCGGTGTCGAAGCGCACCCGTAGGTCGTTCACCCGCAGGTAAGGGTCCACGTCGGGGCGCTGTGCCGGCACGGTGGGGCGGGCGTCCGGCTTCCCGGACGGTGCCGGATCCGAGCTGTCCACGGCCGCCTCCCTCAGTGACGAAGAGAACTTACAGGAAAGTCCTGAGGGCGAAAATAAGCTACATCCGGGTGGCTGTCAGCGGGCCCCAGCGTAACGAGTCGGCATCGGCCCTGAGAAGCCCTCACCTCGGCATTCATGGCCGTTCATGCCGCCGGCGCACCCCGGGTGCGACGATGGGAAGGGGAACCAGCAGAGGCTGCCCGTGGCACGAGGTGGAGGTGACGATGACCGCGGCGGTGTTCAACCACGAAGGCCCGTGGACCGAAGAGGAGTACCTCGCCCTCGGCGAGACGCAGCAACGCGTCGAGCTCTTCGACGGGAGCCTCCACGTGACCCCAGCCCCCACCCCCCGACACCAACGGATATCCCGCAAGCTCGGCAACATCCTGGAAGCAGCGGCCGAGCCGGCCGGTCTCGAATTGCTGGAGGCGGTGCATGTCCGGCTCCGGCCAGGTCGGTCGTCACCAACCCGATCGATCTCGATGAGCTCACCATCGAGGCGGCCGACGTCCGCCTGGTCTGCGAGATCATTTCACCGAGCAACGCGTCCACCGACAAGGTGCTCAAGATGCACTACTACGCCGCCGCCGGGATCGAGTGGTACCTGCTGGTGGAGCAGAGCACCGGCGCGATGCGGCTCCATCGCCGTCAGGGCGGCCACTACGTGGAGACGGCGACGACGAAGCGGGGCGAGGTGTTGGAGTTGACCGAGCCGTTGCGGGCCACGATCCGGCCGGAGGATCTCGTCGCCTGACGGGTGTCGGCGGGCTGGCCTAGGGTCGAGCGCATGACCGAATTCGACGCGGCCACCGCCGCCGTGCAGGCAGCCCTCGACGCCGGTGCCCGGTACGCCGACGCCCGGGTGATGCACCGTCGCTACGAGTCGATGACCGCGCGCAACGGCGACGTGGAGGAGCTGACCCAGGACGAGAGCATCGGGCTGGGCGTCCGGGCGCTGGTCGGGTCGAGCTGGGGCTTCCACGCCGTACCCGATCTCTCCGACGCCGCCGCCCGCGATGCCGGCCGGCGCGCGGCCCGGACGGCCGAGGCGAGCGCGCGGGTGCCCGGCCCGCCGGCCGACCTGGTGCCGGTCGAGGCGGTCACCGCGAACTGGGCCTCCGAGTGCCGGATCGACCCGCTCGGGGTGCCGCTGTCCGACAAGGGCGACCTGCTGGTCGGCGCGACCCGGACGATGGCCGAGCACGGCGCCGACCTGGCCGAGGGGCTCTACCAGATCTGGGACACCGCCAAGTGGTTCGTCTCCAGCGAGGGTCACCGCATCGACCAGCGGATCCGCGAGTGCGGTGGTGGCATCTCGGCCACCTCGATCGGTGACGGCGAGACCCAGCGCCGCTCCTGGCCCAGCTATCGGGGGCAGTACGGCACCACCGGCTGGGAGCTGGTCGAGTCGCTCGACCTCGCCGCGCACGCCGCGCAGATCGCCGAGGAGTCGCGGGCGCTGCTCACCGCGCCGCCCTGCCCGGCCGGCGAGACGGACCTGATCCTGGGCGGTGAACAACTCGCGCTGCAGATCCACGAGTCGGTCGGGCACGCCATCGAACTGGACCGGATCCTCGGCTGGGAGGCCGCGTTCGCCGGCACGTCCTGGCTGGACCTGGCCCGGTTGGGCTCGCTGCGCTACGGCTCCGAGCTGATGAACGTCACGATCGACCCGACCATCCCCGGCGCTCTGGGCAGCTTCGGGTTCGACGACGAGGGTTCGCCGGCGGTCAGGCGGGATGCGGTCCGCGAGGGGCGCTGGGTGGGGGTGCTCGCCGGCCGGGACTCGGCGGCCGTGGCCGGCCTCGACTACGGCGGCAGCGTACGAGCCGACGGGTGGGCCCGGCTGCCGATGGTGCGGATGACCAACGTGGGCCTGGAGCCGGGCCCGCACACCCTGGAGGAGATCGTCGCGGCCACCGACAATGGGGTGTTGATGGACCTCAACCGCTCCTGGTCCATTGACGACAAGCGGCTCAACTTCCAGTTCGGCTGCGAGGTCGGGTGGGAGATCAAGAAGGGCCGGCGGGGGCGGATGCTGCGCAACCCCACCTACACGGGTATCGGCCCGCTCTTCTGGCGCTCGATGGACATGCTCTCCGGCGAGACGGTGTCCTGGGGCACGCCGAACTGCGGCAAGGGCCAGCCGGGCCAGACCGGGCACACCGGCCATCCGGCCGCGCCGGCCCGCTTCCGCAACGTCCGGGTGGGGGTGTCGGCGTGAGCGCGAGGAGTGAGCCGGGTTTGCGAGCCCCGCAGTCGCGAACGAAGGGAGTGTCGGCATGACCGCGGAGCTGGAGCTGGCCGGGCAGGTGGTCGAGCTGGTCCGGCGCCTGGGCGGTCCGGAGGCGCAGGCCGAGGCGGTGGTGACCCGGGCCGACCTGGCGCTGACCCGGTTCGCCAACTCGTTCATCCATCAGAACGTCGCCGAGTCGACCGTCGGGGTACGGCTGCGGCTGCACGTCGACGGGCGGACCGCCGCCGGCAGCGGCAGCGTGGTCGGCCCCGACGGGCTGCGCGCGCTGGTCGAGCGCACCCTGGCCGCGGCACGGCTCTGCCCGCCCGACCCGGCCTGGCCGGGGCTCGCCCCGCCCGGCCCGGCACCGGCCGCGCCGGCCGTCGACGAGGCGACCGCGCACGCCGACCCGGTCCAGCGGGCCGACCGGGTACGCGCGTTCGTGTCCGCCGCCGGCGGCCTCAGCACGGCGGGCTACTGCCGTACCGCGCACCGGTCGTCGGCCTTCGCCAACTCCGCCGGGCACGCCGCATCGGGTCGGTCGGTGGAGGCGGCGATGGACGGCATCGCCCGGCTGGACGGCGCGGACGGGGTGGCCCGGCTCTGCGCCGACCGGCTGTCCGAGCTCGACGGCGCAGAGTTGGGCGCCCGGGCGGCTGCCAAGGCGCGGGCGGCGGCGGATCCGGTGGAGCTGCCGCCGGGTCGCTACGAGGTGGTGTTCGAGCCGGCCGCGGTGGCCGACCTGTTGCAGAACCTCTCCTGGTACGGCTTCAACGGCAAGCGGTACGCCGAACGGCAGTCGTTCGCCGAGCCGGGGGCCGCCCAGTTCGACCGGGCGGTGACCCTGGTGGACGATCCGCTGGGAGCGTCCGGCCTGCCGTTCGACGCCGACGGCACCAGCCGGCGGGCGGTGACCCTCGTCGACGCGGGCACCACCCGGGCGGTGGTGCACGACCGGCGCACCGCCGCCGAGGCGGGCACCGCGTCCACCGGGCACGCGATCGCGGGCGGCGCCACCTGGGGGCCGATGGCGCGCAACCTGCGCCTGGATGGCGCGGCGGCGGGCCCCGCCAGCGCGGTGGGCCGGAGCACCGGCGGCGACACGGCCGGCGCGGTGGCCGACCCGGACACCGCGGCCCTGGTTGCCGGAATGCGTCGGGGGCTGCTGGTCAGCGACCTCTGGTACACCCGGGTGCTCGACCCGAAGTCGCTGGTGGTCACCGGGCTAACCCGCAATGGGGTGTGGCTGGTCGAGGACGGCACGGTGGTCGGCGCGGTCCGCGACCTTCGCTTCACCGAGTCCTACCCGCGGGCGCTCGGGCCGGGCGCGGTGCTCGGGTTGGGTGCACGGCCGGTGCGGCAACCGGACCGGATGGACGGTATCTGGTGGGCGGCGCCGCCGCTGCGGCTGGCGTCCTGGCACTTCACCGGCGGCGCCTCCGGCTGAGACCGCTGGGCGGACAGTGACGTTCTTAACAACGTGCCATCGATCGGCGTGCCAGGGCTTTTCCCCAGGTCGGACACACGGGACACTCCCTTGCGCGGACGGCTCGCGGAGATCGGCGTAACGTGTGTCACTTAGCTGCGCCGGTCAATCCGACGCGGTCGTTGGTGTGCGCATGACGTGGCAGCGGGTGCGGGTTCGCCGGTCCGCGTGCCGACCGGAGAAGAACCGCCCGCCCGTACGGGCCCCGTCAGGGAGACGACTCGAATGACATCAACGGCAACGAGGCCGCGGGGGGCGCGGGCGCGCGCCGCCATCGCGGCGAAGACGTTGCGTACCGACCGCTGGTGGTTCGCCCCGCTGATCACCGTGATCGGGCTCAGCGCCTGGGTCGCCTACGCGACGGTCCGGGTGTTCATGCACAAGTGGTACTGGGTGGACGAGCACCACTACCTGACCCCGTTCTACTCGCCCTGCGTCACCGAGCGGTGCGTGGAGGGGGCGTCGCACTTCGGTCGGTTCCTGCCCGGCTGGTGGATCATCCCGGACGCCGCGCTGACCCTGCCGTTTCTGCTGCTGTTCCGGCTCACCTGCTACTACTACCGCAAGGCGTACTACCGGTCGTTCTGGCTGTCGCCGCCGGCCTGCGCGGTGCCGGACGGGCACGCCGCCTACAGCGGCGAGACCCGGTTCCCGCTGCTCGGGCAGAACCTGCACCGCTACTTCTTCTACGCCGCGGCGATCATCTCGCTGATCAACACCTGGGACGCGATCCTCGCCTTCCACTCCCCGAAGGGTTTCGGCTTCGGGCTGGGCAACATCGTCCTGCTGGTCAACGTGGTGATGCTCTGGGCGTACACCATCTCCTGCCACTCCTGCCGGCACATCATCGGCGGCCGGCTCAAGCACTTCTCAAAGCACCCGGTGCGTTACCGGGCCTGGTCGTTCGTCTCGGCACTGAACGTCCGGCACATGCAGCTCGCCTGGATCACGCTGGGCACCCTGGCGCTGACCGACTTCTACGTCATGGCGGTCGCGGCCGGCTGGTTCAACGACCTGCGGTTCATCAACTAGAGGGCCCCTGACATGACAACGACCACTCGCATCGAACGACACCACTACGACGTCGTCGTGATCGGGGCCGGCGGCGCCGGCCTGCGCGCGGCGATCGAGGCCCGGCTGGCCGGCAAGAAGACCGCGATCATCTCCAAGTCGCTCTTCGGCAAGGCGCACACCGTGATGGCCGAGGGCGGCGCCGCCGCCGCGATGGGCAACGTGAACAGCCGGGACAGCTGGCAGGTGCACTTCCGCGACACCATGCGCGGCGGCAAGTTCCTCAACAACTTCCGGATGGCCGAGCTGCACGCGAAGGAGTCGCCGCAGCGGATCTGGGAGCTGGAGACGTACGGTGCGCTCTTCGACCGCACCCCCGACGGCAAGATCTCGCAGCGGAACTTCGGCGGCCACGAGTACCCGCGGCTGGCGCACGTCGGCGACCGCACCGGCCTGGAGCTGATCCGCACCCTCCAGCAGAAGATCGTCTCGCTGCAGCAGGAGGACAAGCGCGACCACGGCGACTACGAGGCCCGGATCAAGGTCTTCTCCGAGACCACCATCACCGAGCTGCTGCTCGACGGGGACCGGGTCGCCGGCGCGTTCGGCTACTACCGGGAGTCCGGCGAGTTCATCCTCTTCGAGGCGCCGGCCGTGGTGCTGGCGACCGGTGGTGTCGGCCGGTCCTACAAGGTCACCTCGAACTCGTGGGAGTACACCGGGGACGGCCACGCGTTGGCGCTGCGCGCCGGCGCGACGCTGATCAACATGGAGTTCCTCCAGTTCCACCCGACCGGCATGGTCTGGCCGCCCTCGGTGAAGGGCATCCTGGTCACCGAGTCGGTACGCGGCGACGGCGGCGTGCTGAAGAACTCCGAGGGCAAGCGGTTCATGTTCGACTACGTCCCCGACGTCTTCCGCAAGCAGTACGCGGAGACCGAGGAGGAGGCGGACCGCTGGTACACCGACCCGGACAACAACCGGCGCCCGCCGGAGCTGCTGCCCCGCGACGAGGTGGCCCGGGCTATCAACAGCGAGGTCAAGGCCGGTCGGGGCTCCCCCGCCGGCGGTGTCTTCCTGGACATCGCCAGCCGGCGCTCGGCCGACGAGATCCGTCGGCGGCTGCCGTCGATGTACCACCAGTTCAAGGAACTGGCCGACGTCGACATCACCGCCGAGCCGATGGAGGTCGGGCCGACCTGCCACTACGTGATGGGTGGCGTCGAGGTGGATCCCGACTCGGGTGCCGCCTTCGGGCACGTCCGGGGGCTCTTCGCCGCCGGCGAGGTCTCCGGCGGCATGCACGGCTCCAACCGGCTCGGCGGCAACTCCCTGTCCGACCTGCTGGTCTTCGGCAAGCGGGCGGGCGGCCACGCGGCCACCTACGCCGACGGGCTGCCGGCGCGGCCGAAGGTTTCCGTGGACGCGGTGGAGGCCGCGGTGGAGACCGCCCTGGCCCCGTTGCAGCGGGACACCGGCGAGAGCCCGTACGTCCTCCAGCAGGACCTCCAGGCGGTGATGGGGGATCTCGTCGGCATCATCCGGCGCGAGGGTGAGCTGGTCGAGGCGCTGGGCCGGCTCGCCGAGCTGCGCGAGCGGGTGGCCAAGGTGAGCGCGGCCGGCGGCCGGCGCTACAACCCGGGCTGGCACCTGGCGCTGGACCTGCGCAACATGCTGGTGGTCTCGGAGTGCACCGCGAAGGCGGCGTTGGAGCGGCAGGAGTCGCGCGGCGGGCACACCCGGGAGGACTACCCGGCGATGGAGCCGGCATGGCGCCAGGTGAACCTGGTCTGCGCGCTGGACGGGGACACCGTGCGGCTGACCCGCAAGCCGCTGCCGAAGATGCGCGCCGAGCTGATCGGCCTCTTCGACCGGGCGGAGCTGGGCAAGTACCTGACCGACGAGGAGCTCGCGGAGTTCGACGCCCTCGCTGCCGAAGAGGAGCGCTGAGAAATGGCTGACTCGACTTCCCAGGCGGCCGGCGAGCCGGGCGCGAAGCGACAGTTCCGCATCTGGCGGGGCGACGAGACCGGCGGCGAACTCCAGGACTACATGGTGGAGGTGAACGAGGGCGAGGTCGTCCTCGACGTCATCCACCGGCTCCAGGCCACCGACGCGCCCGACCTGGCCTGCCGCTGGAACTGCAAGGCCGGCAAGTGCGGCTCCTGCTCCATGGAGATCAACGGCAAGCCGAGGCTGGGCTGCATGACCCGGATGTCCACCTTCGCGGAGGACGAGACGGTCACGGTCACCCCGCTGCGCACCTTCCCGGTGATCCGGGACCTGGTCACCGACGTCTCGTTCAACTACGAGAAGGCCCGGGAGACCCCGGCCTTCGCGCCGCCGGCCGACGTCGCCCCTGGCGACTACCGGATGCAGCAGGTGGACGTGGAGCGCTCGCAGGAGTTCCGCAAGTGCATCGAGTGCTTCCTGTGCCAGACCGTCTGTCACGTGATCCGCGATCACGAGGAGAACAAGCAGGCGTTCGCCGGGCCGCGTTACTTCATCCGGGCGGCCGAACTGGACATGCACCCGCTGGACACGAAGACCGACCGCAAGGAGCACGCGAGCACCGAGCAGGGCCTGGGTCTGTGCAACATCACCAAGTGCTGCACCGAGGTCTGCCCCGAGCACATCAAGATCACTGACAACGGGATCATCCCCATGAAGGAACGGGTCGTGGACCGCAGGTACGATCCCCTTGTGTGGCTTGGTAGCAAGATCTTCCGACGGGGTCAGACGCCCCAGACCAGCGTGACCACCGCCCGTCAGGGCTCGGCGGCGACGCCGAGCACGAGCCGGGGCGGGGTCCACTCGCACGCGGGCGGCTCGCACGACCAGCGGGCCGAGTCGCAGGCGCAGAGCGGCGTCAACTGGCAGCGGGAGGTGCCCCACCCGACCGCGCCGGCGGTCGACGACCGGGGGCGGCTGCCGCTGACCGAGCTGACCTTCGACCGGGCCGCCGCGCCCTCGCCGTTCGGCGACGACGTGACGTTCCCCCTGCCCCCGGAGCACCTGAACTTCGCCCACCCGGAGCAGGACAGCAAGCACTGAGCACCTGAACGAAGCGGGGGCTGCGGCTGTTGCCGCAGCCCCCGCTGCCGTCCATCCCCCGCCTGAAGCGTCAGGGTGCGAGCAGGGGGCGCAGGGCGGCGACGATGGGGGCGTCGGCGGGCAGCCAGGTGACCGAGTCGAGTTCGGCGGCGGAGAGCCAGCGCAGCGCCGAGTGCTCCAGCGCCTGCGGCTGGTCGTCGTGCAGCAGCCGGGCCGCGTACACCTTGAGCACCGAGCGGCCGTGGGCCATCCGTACGTTGCGGCCGACCCGCTTGCCGATCTCCACGCGTACGGCCAACTCCTCGACGCACTCCCGGACCAGGGCGTCGGTCTCGGTCTCCCCCGGCTCCACCTTGCCGCCGGGGAACTCCCACATCCCCGCCACCTCGGGCGGGGCGGAACGCGCGCAGGCGAGCACCCGCCCGTCCCGGATGATCGCCGCCCCGACGATCACTTTCAGGTCCCGTCGTTCGGCCTGCCCGCCGCCATTAGCCCGTTCGGTCCGCACGGGCGTCCAGGGTGCCAGATCAATCAGCGGTTTGGGTACCGAAGCCGTCCGCTAGGTCAATAAGACCCGGAAGTGTGGGCGTGGACACACCTCGCACACGGCGGAAGACTAGGGGGCACCGACAAGACACGGGGCGGCGACGATTTGGCCACAAGCCGGCAACGGCGCCTGGGAGGTGCGGTGATGCGTGTGCTGTTCAACAGCCGATCCAAGCACGACTACCTCTCCGACGCGTTGACCCTGCTCCCCGGTTGGAACCGGGAGGGCGAGCAGATTCGCCGGGTTCTCGTGATCGACGATACCCAGCACGCGGCGCTGACCGAACGGGTGAAGGTGGTCGCCGACGCGCTGCACCTGCGTCCCGAGATCAGCCGTCGGGCCGACCACACCCAGATCCGGGTGGGGCACGGCAACGGTGAGCCGCTGACCGAGGGCGAGGTCCTGCTCGCGGCCCGGATCGAGGACGCCTACCGGGCGGTCACCGAGTCCTGAGCCCACTCGCTGAGTGGTTGCTGAAAATCTTGGGTTTTCCTGAAAGGCACAGGGGTACCAATCCGGCGCGGGAGCAGACAACAGGCCCGCAACCGGACTGAACCTCTGATATCGCGCCTTTCGGGAGACGACATGACCACGCCCATCCAGAACCGCGGCACCGACCACGTCGAGCACGCCGGCCAGCACGACATCCGCCGCGTGCACCGGCACGGCGACGAGACCAAGCCGTCCTGGAAGACCACCGAACTGGCGGTCTACCTGCTCGCCGTCATCGGAGTGCTGATCGCCTCGAACGCCGTCGGTGACGGTGCCGCCAACAACGGCGGCGACTACTTCGCCGCCGACAAGGCCTGGTGGTACATCACCCTGCTGACCATCGGTTACCTGGTCAGCCGCGGCCTGGCGAAGTCCGGCAGCCGCAGCGCGGACCGCGACCCGCGCAACGACCACTGACCGAGCGCCCCGGAGCCCCGCGCCCCCGTTCTCGACGGGAAGCGCGGGGCCTTCCGTGTGCCACCCGGGCCTACCGCTCAGCGGCGTCCTGCGGGTACCAGCGCAGCTCCACCGAGTTGCCGTCCGGGTCGCTGACGTAGATCGAGGTGGCGGTGCCCCGCGCGCCGAACCGGTTGACCGGGCCGGTGAGCACGGTGAAGTCGCCCGACTCGACGACCTGCTCCCAGTCCAGCGGGGCCACCACCAGGCAGAAGTGGTCGACGTTGGTGCCGCGTCGGTCGCCGCGCTCCAGGTCGATGATGCTGTCCGGGCTGACCCGCACCGACGGGAACGGGACGGCGCCCGTACGCCACTCGTCGACCCGTACGGGCGCGAGCCCGAGCCGGCCGCAGTAGAAATCCAGGGACCGTTCCACGTCGGCGACGGTGAGCACCAGATGGTCGAAGCCGGTCACCCGCACCGCGTTCACGCCTCCTCCAGCGCGGCCGCCGCGTGCAGCCAGCCGGTGAACAGGGCCGGGTCGATGTCGGCCAGCGAGCGCAGCTTCACCGCCGCCATCCCCCGTGCACCGGCCACCAGCCGCCCGGACTCGTCGGTGATCTCCTGCCCGCGCCACAGCCCGAACGTCACGTAGCCGCCGTACGCCTTGATCAGGCAGACCGGTTGCCGACCCGGCCGGTCGCCGAGGCTCCACACCGGGTGGCCGTGCCACATCGCGCCGGTCGCCGTCGGCAGGGCGTCCGCGATGACCGGCGTCAGCTTCTCCCCGATCTCGCGCAGCGGTCCGGCCAGGCCGGCCAGGTAGTCGTCGATGCTCATGTCGGTGCCTCTCGTTCGGCGGTTCCTTGCCGCCTTCACGATCCGCTCGTCGCACCCACCGACCAAGACCGGTTGCCGCTACGATCGTTTACCACAGGTCAACGGTCCGGGGAGCGGCGTGCTGGAGCGGTACGAGATCGACACCTTCCTGACCCTCGCCGAGGAGTTGCACTTCGGCCGGACGGCCGAACGGCTGCGGGTCAGCACCGGCCGGGTCAGCCACGTGGTCAAGAAGTTGGAGCGGCGGATCGGGGCGCCCCTGTTCGCCCGCACCAGCCGGGTCGTCCGGCTCACCCCGATCGGGCGGCAGTTCGCCGACGACCTGGCCCCCCTGGTCGCCGGCATGGACGAGGCGGTACGCCGGGCGGTCGAGGCCGGCCGGGGCGTCACCGGCACGCTGCGGGTGGCGTTCCTCGGCGAGTGGACCGCGCCGGTGCTGCTGCGGGCGGTGGCCCTGTTCACCGAGCGGCACCCCGACTGCCAGGTCGAGGTCCGGGAGGCGCAGCTCTCCACCAGCCGGTCCGGGCTGCTCGACGGCTCCACCGACGTCCTGATCGCCTCCTTCCCCTTCGACGGGATGGCCAACGGCCCGGCGCTGCTGACCGAGAGCCGGATGCTCGCGGTTCCCGTCGGGCATCCGCTGACCGGGGAGCGATCGGTGTCGCTGGAGGTGCTGGCGGAACATTCGGTGGTGCAGTACCCGGCGGTGACCTCCGCCGAGTTCAAACGGGACCGCACCCCGGAGCAGACCCCCTCGGGCCGTCCGGTGCCGAAGGGGCCGTCCGGCAACACCTTCTCCGAGATGCTGTCGCTGGTCGCGCTGGGCCGGGGCGTGCTGCCGGTGGGCGAGCACACCCGCCGGTACTACCCCCGCCCGGACGTGGCCTACGTGCCGATCCACGACGCACCGCCGATCCGGCGCGGCCCGGTCTGGCTGGCCAGCAACACGAACACCCGGGTACGCGAGTTCGTCCGCGCCGCGGCCGACGCGACGGAGCCGAACCGGTGAGGCACGGCGAGTTCCGCCATCCCCGACTGGTGCAGGTCTACGACGCCGAGTGCCCCTGGGGGCCGGACGACGACCTCTTCCGAGCGCTGGTCGACGAGACCCCGGGCGCCCGGGTCCTCGACCTGGGCTGCGGGACCGGCCGGCTGGCCCTGGCCCTCGCCGCCGCCGGGCACACCGTCAGCGGCGTCGACCCGGCCACCGCCTCCCTGGACGCGGCGCGCGCCAAGCCGGGCGGCGAGCGGGTCACCTGGATCGAGGGCATTTCGGCGCTGGTGCCGACGCGGGCGTACGACGTGGCGGTGCTGACCAGCCACGTGGCGCAGTACTTCGTGGACGACGCCGACTGGGGGCGCACCCTCGGCGACCTGCACCGAGCCCTGGCACCCGGTGGCCGGCTGATCTTCGACGCCCGGGACCCGGCGGACCGCCGTTGGGAGCGGTGGAACCCGGTCGACTCCCGCCGCCGGATCAGCCTGCCCGACGGCGGCGAGGTCCGCGCGTGGACCGAGGTCACCGGGGTAGGCGACGGCACGGTCGACTTCACCCACCACTACCTGTTCGGCGATGGCGAGGAGCTGCTCAGCTCGGCGACCCTGCGCTTCCGGACCGAGGCGCAGCTCCGCGACTCGCTGGCGGCGGCCGGGTTCGCGGTGGACCGGATCCACGGCGGCTGGCGCCGCGAACCGGTCGGTCAGGGCGACGGCGAGTTCGTTATCGTCGCCCTGGCCGCCTGACCACCTCGACGGCTGGCGGAGGCTGCCTACCGTGGGGTGCATGGCGAACGTGGCGTACGACCGCAAGGAACAGGTTCAGCAGATCCAGAGTGGACTGCTCGACGGTGAGCAGATCATCGCCGTCTACGACGCCGTGGGCACCGGCACCGGCTTCATCGGGCTGACCGACCGTCGCGTGATCATCCAGGACCGCTCCTTCGTCGGCAAGCGGTACGCGATCACCAGCATCCCGTACTCGAAGATCACCAGTGTGAGCGTGGTGAGCAACAAGTCGTGGGGCGGGACGTTCTTCTCCACCGGAGCGATCGCCATCCACGTCGGCACGCACACCTACGAGGTCGAGTTCCGGGGCGCGCAGAAGAGCCACCACGTCCACAACGTGATCCTGCACCACATCTCCTGATCACGGTAAATGCGTTGCCCGGCCGGAGCCGGCTCTGATCTGCTCAGCCTCAGCCTCAGCCGCACGAAGGGAGCAGCCGCCATGCCCGACACAGCGAAGTCCCCCCGACCGAACGTCATCCGACCGAAGGAATCGAGGCTTCGTGAGCACGTCCGCTCCCACCACCGCGGCGCGGTTGAGCGCCGCTGACCCCCTGACCCATCCCGGAGGTCGCTGATGTCGATCTTCGACGACCCCGGGCTCTTCGGCCGGCAGTGGGCTGCCGGCTACGACGACGGGCCCAACCCCGACCCGGCGCCGGCCGTGGACTTCCTCGCCGGTTTGACCGACGGCGGCCCGGTCCTCGAACTGGCGATCGGCACCGGCCGGGTGGCCCTGCCACTGGCCGAACGCGGCCTCGCCGTCGACGGCGTGGAGGCGTCCGAGGAGATGGTGGCCCGACTGCGGGCCAAGCCGGGCGGCGACCGCATCCCGGTGACCATCGCCGACATGGCGGACGTGCCCGTGCCGGGCCCGTACCGCCTGGTGTACCTGGTCTACAACACCCTGTTCAACCTGGTCGACGCCGAGCGGCAGGCGGACTGCCTCCGCAACGTGGCCCGGGTACTCGCTCCCGGCGGCGCGTTCGTCGTCGAGGCGTTCGTGCCGGACCCGCGCGACTTCGACCGGGACGAGCAGGTGCAGGTACGCGCCGTGACCGAGGACTCCGCGACGATCCGACTGCACCGGTACGACCGGCCGGCGCAGACCTTCATCCGGCAGACCATCACCTTCGACGGCAACGGCGTGCACCTCCGGCCGTTCGCCATGCGCTACTGCTGGCCGCACCAGATCGACGCGATGGCCCAGCAGGCGGGGCTCCGGCTCGCCGACCGGTACGCCGACTGGCACCGCCGGCCGTTCGACGCCGACAGCGAGTCGCACATCTCCGTCTACCGCGCGCGATAAGCGGCGATTGATCGACTCCGGTTCCGGACGGTCGGGGTGTCGACGTGGAGCCGACCCCCCGACATCATGGAACCGGAGCCGATCAGCGTCCGGGGCGACCGCAACGCCACCAGACGGCTCGGGCAGCGAAGGGAGCGCCGTGGCAGGCAGATCGCACCCGATCTTCGCGAGGGTCTACGAACGGCTCAGCGTGACGATGGACCGCGCCGGCGTGGCCGAACACCGGCACACCCTGGTCGCGGGACTGTCCGGCCGGGTGATCGAGGTCGGCGCCGGTAACGGCCGCCAGTTCGCGCACTATCCGCCGACGGTGACCGAGGTCGTCGCGGTCGAGCCGGAAACGTACCTGCGGGCCGCCGCCGCCCGCGCGGCACAGGCCGCGCCCGTACCCGTGCGGGTCGTCGACGCCCTGGCGGAGCGACTGCCCGGCGGGGACTGCGAGTACGACGCCGCGGTGGTCGGGCTCGTGCTGTGCACCGTGCCCGACCAGGGTGCGGCGCTGGCCGAGATCCGGCGGGTCGTCCGCCCGGGCGGACAACTCCGGTTCCTCGAGCACGTCGTCGCCGAGGAACCCGGCGCGCTGCGGCGGATCCAGCGGGTGGCCGACGCGACGCTCTGGCCACACCTGTTCGGCGGCTGTCACACCGCGCGGGACACCGCCACCGCGATCGAGGCGGCCGGCTTCGTGATCACCGACCTACGCCGGTTCCGACTCCCGGAGAACGGGCCGACCAGCCCGAGTTCGCCGATCGTCCTCGGCACGGCGACCCGCCCCGACGACCGGGGGGTCGACCGGTGAGCACCGGAGCGACGCAGACGCCCCGTCACCGTCCACAGCCGTCTTGGCTGCCTCTACTGGCTCGCGGCTGATCCGCCACTGTCCCGGCCCGCCCGACGTTAGCGGTAGGACGGCACGACGAGCACCGGGAGGCGGCGCACCATGGCCGAGACACAGCTTCGTACGCTCTCCGGTCAGTGGGCGACCGCGACCGCGACCGACGTGGCGGCGCTGCGGGGCCGGCTCCGCGGCACCCTGGTCGGTCCGGACGATCCGGGCTACGACGACGCCAGAGCGGTGTGGAACGGCATGATCGACCGGCGACCCGGCCTCGTCGTGCGCTGCGCCGGCACCGCCGACGTGATCCTGTCGGTGATCTTCGCGCGCGAGCACGGCCTCGTGGTGAGCGTCCGCGGCGGCGGACACAACACCGGTGGGAGCGCCGTCGCCGACGGCGCGCTGATGATCGACCTGTCGCCGATGAACGGGGTACGCGTGGACCCCCTCCGGCATACGGTCCGGGCCGGTGGGGGCGTCACCATCGCCGAGCTCGACCAGGAGACGCAGGCGTTCGGGCTGGCGGTACCCATGGGGGTGGTCAGCCAGAACGGCATCGCCGGGCTGACCCTCGGCGGCGGCTTCGGCTGGCTCCGCCGCCGGTACGGGCTGAGCTGCGACAACCTCGTCGGCGCGGACGTGGTCACGGCGGCCGGCGAGCTGGTCACGGCGGGCCCCGGCGGCGACGCCGAGCTGCTGTGGGGGCTGCGGGGCGGAGGCGGGAACTTCGGGGTGGTCACCTCGTTCGAGTTCCAGGCGCACCCGGTCGGGCCGGACGTCCACTTCGCGGTCGTACTGCACCGAGGCGAGGACGCGCGGGCTGCGTTGCGGTTCTACCGCCAGTGGGCCGCCGACGCCCCCGACGAGGTCTCCGCCATGGCGACCCTGTGGCACCACCCGGAGCAGGACGAGGTGCCCGAGCCGGAGCGCGGCAAGCCGGGGCTGGCCCTGTTCGCGATGCACTGCGGGGACCCGACGGCCGGCGCGGAGATGCTCCGACCGCTGCGAGACTTCGGCACTCCGCTGGCCGACCTCAGCGCCGCGCAGCCCTACCTGGCGGCGCAGCGCTACTTCGACGCCGACTACCCGGCCGGCGAGATGCGCCATTACTGGAGGTCCCGCTACCTCGACGCGCTCGACGACGACGCCATCGACGCGATGATCGCACTCAACGAGACCAGCCCGTCGCCGCAGTCGGCCATCGACGTGTGGCAGCTCGGCGGACGATACGCCCGCTTCACCGCGGACGACGCCGCGTACGGGGAGCGCTCGGCGGCGTACCTCATCGGCATCGAGGGCAAGTGGGCCGATCCCGGCGCCGACGACGACGGCGTCGCCTGGGGGCGGCGGGTCGTGGACACCCTCGCGCCCTTCTCCACCCCGGCCGAGTACGTCAACTTCCCCGGCCTCTACGAGGACAACGCCGCACTGGTCCGGGCCGCGTTCGGCGGCAACCTCGACCGGCTACGGGCGCTCAAGAAGCGGTACGAACCGGACAACATGTTCCGGTTCAACCACAACATCCCGCCGGGCTGAAAGGGCAGCGGCGACCAGTGAACAGACCGATCGTTCAGACGTTGAAGCGGAACTAATTGCCGCTAGCCCGCCGCCAGCGGGAACAGCAATCGACGCCTGCTCACACGGCGTCTGCGTCTGCCATGGCTGCTCGCTGGTTGACGACGTTTGACAGTGTCTCGTGCCCCCTGTGTGCCCCACACCGCCGGCATGTCTCCCGGTGCGCACGACTTCAGATCCGGCGACGAGGCTCCTTCCCGCGAACGTCGCGGTACGGAAGCGCGTTGCTGTCGCGGAGGTGTTCGGCCGTCTTCGGAGGACTTTGAGACACGCGCTGAGGAAACGTGCCCGAGATCAGCGGTTCCTGTGGAACTCGATCAGGTCGCACCTGTCGGGGTCGCCTTCAAATCGGTACAGCCAGGGCTCCTCTCGGTCGCCGGAAATCCACACCTGGCGGTCGTCAAGCCTCAAGTCCTCGGTGGTCTCTGAATCGAGGTCGAGGGTCCACGTGCCCTCTTCCGATTGGCCCGTGGCCTTCGGCGATAGGTTGCTGGCGCTGTAGTGCCCGTTTTCGGTTAGCTCGATGCTTTCGCCTTCAGAGCTGGTGTAGACCCCTGCCAGGTTTGACATGGTGATGTCTTCGGGGGGCCGGGGCGCGCACCCGAAGAAGCGGGAACAACCGGCGGCGGGCATCGGTACGAGCAAGCTGATCGCCAGGGCGGCGGCGACTCGCGGGGCTCTCCCCATCAAAAGCTCCGTCCCGCCCGACGGACACGAAGCCGGGCGACAGTGGACTTTAGCGGGCCGCCTACCTGAGGTGGTGGTACGGTCCGCGGCTCAGACGGCGGTACGTCCCCCGTCGACCGGCAGGACCGCGCCGTGGATGAAGCTCGCCCGGTCGCTGGACAGAAAGGTGATCGCGGCGGCGATTTCCTCAGCGGAACCGGGCCGTCCGGCCGGTCCGCCCTTGGCCAGTTGGTCGAGTGCGTCGCCCATGGACGCGGTGCCCTCGGTACGGGTCGGTCCGGGGCTGACCGCGTTGACCCGTACGCCGCTGGGCCCGTACTCGGCAGCCCAGGACTTCGTCAGCAGCACCAACGCGGCCTTGCTGGACCCGTACAAAGCCATCCCCGGAGCGCCGAACTCGGCGACCATCGTGGTCACATTGACGATCACGCCCCGGCCGCGCTTGGCCATGTCGGGTGCGAGCTCCGCGACCAGGAAGTACGGCGCCTTGACATTGAGGGCGTACACCGAGTCGAACGTCTCCTCGCTGGTCTGCTCGGTCGGACCGAACGGGAAGACGCCAGCGCTGTTGATCAGTAAATCCACCTGCCCGAGCTGCTCCTTGGCACGAGCGGCCAGCGAGCGCGCGGCAGCTTCGTTGTGCAGATCGGTGCCCACGAACCAGGCCTGACCCCCGCCTGAACGAATCTCCTGCACCACGTCGTTGCCCCGGTTCTCGTCCCGACCGGACAAGACCACGTGCGCACCGAGCCGGGCCAACTCGGTAGCCGCTGCCTTCCCGATGCCACTGGTTCCACCGGTCACCAAAGCCTTGGTACCCGAGAGTCCTGACGTCATGATCAGCTCACCGTCCTGTTACGCGAACATCGACTTCGGGTCGAGAAGGTCCGTGCGGCACGCCCTGACGGTTGGCGCAAGGGCGGAACAGCCGACAGAGCCGTTCGGGGCAATACGCAGGCATACGGCCATAAGGAAGATTTTGCCGTGCCAGCTACCAGCAGGGGCGCGAACTGCCAGGCAACCTGTGGGGTTCCAGAATCCGGTCACCCTCGTTGATCGCTGGCTGGCTTGCCCTCATCGCCCGGACCAACGCTGCCAAAGAGTCGAGATCCTGGTCCCGCGCCACGAGAACGTGACCTTGGTCCTGTCGACGTACGGCCACCTGATGCCGGACTCGGAAGAACGCACCCGCCGCGCCGTCGATGACGCGTGGGGTTGTGCCCCCGACGTGCCCCGGAGCGACGAACCAACCGCCTGACCTGCAGAAACAGGCCGGATTCAGACGTTGAAGCGGAACTCCACCACGTCGCCGTCCTGCATGACGTACTCCTTGCCCTCGATGCGGACCTTGCCCGCCGCCTTGGCTGCCGCCATGGAACCGGCCTCGACCAGGTCGTGGTACGAGACCACCTCGGCCTTGATGAAGCCCCGCTGGAAGTCGGAGTGGATGACACCCGCGGCCTCCGGCGCGGTGGCGCCGACCGGGACGGTCCAGGCGCGCGCCTCCTTGGGCCCGGCGGTGAGGTACGTCTGCAGCCCGAGGGTGCGGAAGCCGACCCGGACGAGCTGGTTGAGGCCGGGCTCGTTCTGCCCGATCGACTCCAGCAGCTCGCGGGCCTCCTCCTCGGGCAGGTCCACCAGCTCGGATTCGATCTTGGCGTCCATGAAGACCGCCTCGGCGGGGGCGACCAGGGCGCGCAGCTCGTCGAGGAACTCGGCGTTGGCCAGCTCGGCCTCGTCGACGTTGAAGACGTAGAGGAACGGCTTGGTGGTCAGCAGGTGCAGCTCGCGCAGGTGCTCCAGCTCGATCTTCGCGGCGGCCGCGCCGGCGTACAGGGTGGTCCCGCCGTCGAGCACCGCGATGGCCTGCTTCGCGGCGGCGACCGCGGCGGCCCGGTCCTTGCGGAGCTTGGCTTCCTTCTCGAGCCGGGGCAGCGCCTTGTCCAGGGTCTGGAGGTCGGCCAGGATCAGCTCGGTGTTGATCGTCTCGATGTCGTCGGCCGGGGAGACCTTGCCGTCGACGTGCACCACGTTCGGGTCGGAGAAGGCGCGCACCACCTGGCAGATCGCCGAGGCGTCCCGGATGTTGGCCAGGAAGGCGTTACCGCGCCCCTGCCCCTTGGACGCGCCGCGGACCAGGCCGGCGATGTCGACGAACGACACCGGCGCGGGCAGCACCTTCTGCGAGGAGAAGATCTCGGAGAGCTTCTCCAGCCGCTCGTCGGGCAGCCCGACCACGCCGACGTTGGGCTCGATGGTGGCGAACGGGTAGTTCGCCGCCAGCACGTCGTTCTTGGTCAACGCGTTGAACAGCGTGCTCTTGCCGACGTTGGGCAGGCCGACGATGCCGATGGTGAGACTCACGACGAGCCAGCTTACGCCGGTGGCGTCGAGGGCCGGCCACGCGGTTCGGATTCCCGCCGGCCGGGCGAACCGGACGGCATCTGGCAGGGTGGCGGAGTGCGGACGACGACGCAGTTCCTCATCATGGTCGACGGCCCCCTGGAGCCGGCGGATCTGCTCGACCTGATCCGTGGCCGGCTGCCGGACGCGGTGCCTTACCGGCGCGACTCGGTGGACGTCCGCGGCAATCTGCTGGAGATCAACCGCAACGAGGGCGCGGATCCGCGGTTGGCCGCCAGCGACGAGGACGGCTATCTCCACTTCCGTTGGCGGGTGGAGGTCACCCCGATGGACCGGTCCGTCGACGAGGCACACCAGATCGCCCTGGCCCGGGAACTGTTGCGGGCTGTCCAGGGCCCGCGGGTACGGGCGACCGTCTGCGCCGCGTTCGAGGACCGGGTCTGAGCGCGGTCGCCCGCGTCGTCAGCGGAGCAGGCGTGGGGCGATCACCGTCTCCCGGACGGTGCCGTCCGCGTCGCGGCTGACCTCGTACGCCGAGGCACCCTCGCGGTCCGCGATCGCCTCGACCAGCCGGGTGCCCCGGTAGACCAGGCCGACCCCGTCGTCGGTGCAGTGGCTGGTCGGCAGCGTGCCCTCGCCCACGAGCCGGTGCATCAGCGGCCGCCGCTGCTCCTCGCTGTCGTAGTGCACCCCGTTGCCATAGGGCAGCCAGCCGAGAGCGTCGGTGAAGCCGCGCAGGTCGGGGCCGTAGCTGTCGGTGGCGCCGCCGACGTGCCAGCAGATCGAGCCGGCGGAGACCCCGCCCAGCACCACGCCGGCCTGCCAGCACTCGCGCAGGATGTCCCCGAGCCCGTGCACCCGCCAGACGGCGACCAGGTTGGCCACGCTGCCGCCACCGACCCAGATCACGTCCTGGGCGAGCAGGTGGGCCCGGACGTCCTCGACGTTCGGCATGGGGAACAGGGCCAGGTGCGACAGGCGGAACCGGGAGCCCGCGAAAGCGCCGTAGACGGCGGTCAGCGAGGTCGGCTGGTCCCCGACGGCCTGCCCGAGGTAGCAGATCCGCGGCTGCGGGCCGGCCTCGGCCAGCTCCGCCGCCAGCTCGAAGACCGGGCCGGGGCGCAGGTCGGTCGGGCCCCGGTCACCCCGGAAGAAACCCATGCTGGTGGCGAGGATGGTCGGTTCACTGGCGGGCATGGTCGTCCTTCCGTCGGCGCTGACGGCGTCCATCCTGCCGCAGCGGCTCAGCCGGCTCTGCGCTGACGGGGCACCACCGCCTCGCGCTGACGGGGCACCACGGCGTCGCCCGGACGGGTCGGCGGCTCGTCCGCGGGCAGCTCGTCGAGCGGCGACTCGCCCGGGGGCAGCTGCGCGGCGGCGGCACGGGGCAGGGTGAACCGCTCGGCGGCGGCCGGACCGGCCGCGACGGACTCGCGGAGCATCCAGCGCACCTCGTCGGCCGTCCAGCCCAACCCCGGGCGGTCGGCGATCTCCCGGACCAGCCGCCGGCCGACCCGGGTGTCGTCGTCGTAGAACCGCATGCACCAGTGGTGGGTCCACATGCCCAGCGCGCGCAGGCCCGCGTCGTCCAGGGAGCGGGCCAGCCGACCGCAGGCGGTGTCGGCGAAGGACCGGTCGGGATCGCCGGTGCGGTCGCGCTCGATCGCGCCGACGGCGGCCGGTGCGACGGCCCGCATCCGGCGGTAGAAGGACTGCACCACCGCTCGGGGCAGCGGTGGGAACACGTCCCGTGTCGACGCCGCCGCCCGCCCCGCCACGCTCGCCATCACCGCACCCCTTCTTGAGTTGGTGGCCGGACGCTACCCGTCGGGACCGACACTTTCCGGACCGGAAATCCCCTTCCGGCATGGATAGCCAGGATGACCTGGAGCGTCTGTATCAGTGACGACGAAATCGGGGGGTGGTGGGTGGACGAGGACGAGCGGGCCCGGTTGACCGAGTTCGTCGCGAGCCGGACCCCGGCGCTGATGCGGGTCGCGTACCTGCTGACCGGGGACCGCAACGCCGCCGAGGACCTGTTCCAGTCGGCGTTGGCGCGGACCATCCCGAAATGGGGGTCGATCCGGCACGCCGCCCCCGAGGGATACCTGCGCGCGGTGATGTACCGCGAGCAGGCCGCCGGCAGCCATCGGGGCTGATCCGGCTCGGCCCGGCCGCGCTCCTCCCGCGCGTCCGGGTTCGCCCGGACCGGTGTCATGCGCGGCCACGCCGCTGACCGCTGGCGACCGCGCACGCCGCGGTGTCCGCCGCCGCTCCCGGCACACAGCGGAGGTCCGGTCCCTCGCCGGCCGAGGATCCGCACGGCCAGGTCCGATTCCCGCCAGCCCTCGCACCGGCGAGCGAGGCATCATCGGTGGCGTGGAGTTGGATTTCGAGCGGTGCTACCGGGCGGTCGACAGCCGTGACCAGCGGTTCGACGGCTGGTTCTACACCGGCGTGACATCGACCGGGATCTACTGCCGGCCGTCCTGCCCGGCGACCACACCGAAGCGGCAGAACGTCCGGTTCTTTCCGTCGGCCGCCGCCGCGCAGGGGGCCGGGCTGCGCGCCTGCCGCCGGTGCCGGCCGGACGCCGCGCCGGGGTCGCCGCAGTGGGACGTCCGTGCCGACGTGGTCGGCCGGGCCATGCGGCTGATCGCCGACGGGGTGATCGACCGGGACGGCGTGCCCGGGCTGGCCGCCCGGCTCGGCTACACCGAGCGGCACCTGCACCGGATGCTGCGCGCGGAGATGGGGGCCGGGCCGCTCGCGCTGGCCCGGGCCCAGCGGGCGCAGACCGCCCGGATCCTGATCGAGACGACCGGGCTGGGGATGGCCGAGATCGCGTTCGCGGCCGGCTTCGGCAGCGTGCGGCAGTTCAACGACACCATCCGCGAGGTGTTCGCGGCGACCCCGGGCGCGCTGCGGACGACCCGTGGTCGAGCGCCCGCGCCGGCCGGGGCGGGGACGATCACGCTGCGACTGGCGTACCGCCCGCCGCTGCACGCCCGGGCGCTGCTGGACTTCCTGGCGGTGCGGGCGCTGCCCGGCGTGGAGGAGGTGCGGGACGGGACGTACCGCCGGGGGTTGCGGTTGCCGCACGGCGCCGGCGAGGTGGCCCTGACCCCGACGGACGGCTACGTGGCGGCGACGCTGCGCCTGGCCGACCTGCGCGACCTCGCGCCGGCGGTGGCCCGCTGCCGCCGCCTGCTCGACCTGGACGCGGACCCGGCCGCCGTCGACGGCACGCTCGCCGCCGACCCGGCGCTGGCCGCGGCGGTCGCCGCAGAACCGGGGGTACGTCTCCCCCGCTCGGTGGACGGCTTCGAGATGGCCGTCCGCGCCATTGTCGGCCAGCAGGTCTCGGTCGCCTCCGCCCGCACCACCCTCACCCGCCTCCTGGCCACCCAACCCCCCACCCCCGAGCCAGCGGTTGATCATGAAGCTGTTGCCAGCGGCACCGGGTTGCGGGGGTTCTTGAGCGCAGAGGAGTTGTTGCGGGTGCCGGATTCGGGGTTTCCGATGCCGGCCGGGCGGCGGGAGACGCTGCGGGCGCTGGCCCGGGCGGTCGTGGACGGGACGGTGGATCTGGCACCGGGTGGCGACCGGGAGGAGACGGTCCGGCGGCTGCTCGCGGTACCCGGCATCGGTCCGTGGACCGCCGGCTACGTGGCCATGCGCGCCCTCGGCGACCCCGACGTCCTGCTCCCCACCGACCTGGCGGTCCGGCGCGGCGCGACCGCGCTCGGCCTGCCCGACGACCCCAGGACCCTCGAGGCGTACGCGGACCGCTGGCGCCCCTGGCGGTCCTACGCACTGATCAGACTCTGGAGAGCGGCATGAGCATCGACAGCACCGTGCTGGACACCCCGACCGGCCCGCTGAGCATCCTCGCCGGCCCCGACGGCGCGGTCCGGGCGGCCGGCTTCACCCCCGACCCGGCGGCGCTGCTGGCGCTGGTCCACCCGACCCTGCGGGCGCCGCTGCGGCAGCGCTCCGACCTCGGCCCGGTCACCGCGGCCGTCCGGTCCTACCTGGACGGTGACCTCGCCGCCATCGACACGGTGCCGGTCGAGCAGCAGACCGGCGGCGAGTTCATGGCACACGCGTGGCGGGTGCTGCGCGAGGTGCCGCCCGGCGCCCCGGTCACCTACACCGGTTACGCGGCGCTGGCCGGCCGACCGCCGGCGGTACGGGCCGCCGCGGCGGCGTGCGCCCGCAACGCCGCCGCGCTGTTCGTGCCGTGCCACCGGGTGCTGCGCACCGACGGCACGCTCGGCGGCTACCGCTGGGGCCTGGACGTGAAGAAGTGGCTTCTCGGTCATGAGCGGCAGCTGACGGCAAGCTGACAGAAGCATCGACAGTTATTGACGCTACCGTCGGGTAGTGCCTGCCCAGAGCAACGGCGACCCGGCCGCCGGGGTCGCCGCGGGCCCTCACCCGGCGCACAACCTCTGGCGGCTGCGCCGATACCTGCGCCCGTACGCCGCCGAGTTCGGCTGGCTCATGGTCGCCGGGTTGGCCGGCACCGCGGCCGGCATCGCCGTACCGCTGGTGGTGCAGCGGGTGGTGGACGGCCCGGTGGCCCGGCACGACCCCGCCGGGCTGCTCCAGCTCGGCGGCCTGGCGCTGCTGCTCGGCCTGGTCGAGGCAGTGCTGATCTTCATCCGCCGATGGGTGCAGTCCTCCTCCGCGGTGGGCATGGAGGCCGCGCTGCGCGCGGACCTGTACGCGCACCTGCAACGGCTGCCGGCCAGCTTCCACGACCGGTGGCACTCCGGGCAGCTGCTGTCCCGGATCACCAGCGACCTGTCGGTGCTGCGCCGGTTCCTCTCCTTCGGCGTGTTCTTCCTGGTGCTCAACCTGGTCACCTACCTGGTCGTGGTGCTGCTGCTGATCCACCTGCACTCCGCGCTCGGCATGCTGGTGGCGGCCAGCGCGGTGCCGCTGCTGCTGATCAGCCGACGCTTCGCCCGGCACTACCACGCCGCGTCCCGACGGATGCAGGACCAGCAGGGCGACGTGGCCACCCTGGTCGAGGAGACCGCCCAGGGCCTGCGCACCATGAAGGCGTACGGCCGGGGGCCGGAGCTGGCCGCCCGCTTTGCCGGCGGGGCCCGGGCGCTGCACGACACCGGGGTCGGCAAGGGCCGGCTGCTGGCCAACACCTCGTCGCTGCTGGACCTGGTGCCGAACCTGACCCTGGGCGTGGTGCTGGTGGCGGGGGTGGCCGCCGCCGCCCGGGGCGTGCTCACCATCGGCGAGCTGGTCGCGTTCGTCAGCCTCCAGCTCATGCTCATCTGGCCCGTGCAGTCGCTGGGCTGGATCATCGCCAACGGCCAGGAGGCGGCGACCGCCGCGGACCGGATCCAGGAGGTGCTGGACACCCCGCCGCAGATCGTGGACGCGCCCGGCGCGCTCGCGCTGCCTCGCTCCGCGGTCCGTGGCCGGCTGCGCTTCGAGGGGGTGACCTTCCGCTATCCGGGTACGACCACCCCGGTGCTGCGCGAGGTCGACCTCACCGTCGAGCCCGGCGAGACGCTGGCCCTGGTGGGTGCCACCGGCGGCGGCAAGAGCACGCTGCTCTCCCTGGTGCCCCGCCTGCACGAGGTGACCGGCGGCCGGATCACGCTGGACGGGCACGACCTGCGGGAGCTGCGGCTGGACTCGCTGCGCCGGTTGGTCGGGGTGGCGTTCGAGGAGCCGACGCTGTTCTCCATGTCGGTCTGGGAGAACCTCACCCTGGGCCGCCCGGACGCTGGCGAGGACGAGGTCCACGCGGCCCTCGCGCTGGCCCAGGCGAACTTCGCGTACGACCTGCCGTGGGGGCTGGCCACGCGGGTGGGCGAACAGGGGTTGTCGCTCTCCGGCGGGCAGCGGCAGCGGCTGGCGCTGGCCCGGGTGGTGCTCGGCGGGCCGGCGCTGCTGGTGCTGGACGACCCGCTCTCCGCGCTGGACGTGCAGACCGAGGCGCTGGTCGAGGCGGCGCTGCGGCGGGTGCTGCGGGACACCACCGCGCTGCTGGTGGTGCACCGGCCCTCGACGATCGCGCTGGCCGACCGGGTGGCGCTGCTCGAGGACGGCCGGATCACCGCCGTCGGCCGGCACTCCGAGCTGCTGGCCACCGTGCCGGCCTACCGGGCGCTGCTCGCCGCCGAGCCACCACCGGCCGGCCCGGCCCCGGCGGAGCAGTCCACCTCCGACGGCCGGGGCCTGGTGCGCTCGTGACCGCCGCCGAGAAGGACGCGACGAGGCCGCCGCCGTCGCCGGGCGGGGATCGGCCCGGGTTGGGCCGTTGGCGCGGGACGGCCACCGACCCGGACGCCGACCGGAGCCGGGCCGAGGTGGGCACACCGGAGGCCGTGGCCCGGCTGCGCCGGCACAGTCGCGCGCTCCTGGCCGACCTGCTGCGCCCGCACCGGGGCCGGCTCGCCGTCGCGGTCGGGTTGCTGCTGACCCAGAACGCCGCCGCGATGGCCGGCCCGTACCTCGTGATGCTCGGCATCGACCGGGCCATCACGCCGCTGCGCGCCGGCGAACCGGGCCCGCTGCTGGCGGTCGCCGGGGCCTTCGTCGGGGCCGTACTCGTCGAGTACGCGGCCCGCCGGGGCTTCCTCGCCCTCTCCGCCCGGATCGGCCAGGCCGTCCTGCTCGACCTCCGCCAGCGGGTGTACGGGCACTTCCTGCGGCTGTCGGTGGGGTTCCACGAGCGGTACACCTCCGGTCGGATGGTGTCCCGGCTCACCAGTGACCTGGACTCGATCGCGGAGCTGGTCGACGGGGGCATCGACAGCCTGGTGCTGGCCGCGCTGTCCATCCTCACCGTGGCCGGCATCCTGCTCTGGCTGGACCTGCCGCTGGCGGCGGTGACGCTGCTCGCCTTCCCGTTCCTGTTCTGGATGTCCCGCTGGTTCGCACGCGCGTCGGCCGACGCGTACCGACGCACCCGGGAGGCGGTCGCGCTGGTCATCGTGCACTTCGTCGAGTCGATGCGGGGCATCCGGGCGGTGCAGGCGTTCCGCCGGGAGCCCCGCAACCAGCGGATCTTCGTGGCGCTCGGCGACGACTACCGGCGCTCCAGCCTGCACGCGTTCCGGCTGATCGCCACGTACTCGCCGGGGATCAAACTGATCGGCAACGTCACGGTGGCGGCCGTGCTCTGCTACGGCGGCTGGCGCGTGCTCGGGGGGCGCACCGACGTCGGGGTGCTGGCCGCGTTCCTGCTCTACCTGCGCCGCTTCTTCGAGCCGATGCAGGAGCTGAGCCAGTTCTACAACTCGCTCCAGTCGGCCACCGCCGCGCTGGAGAAGCTGGCCGGGGTGCTGGACGAGCCGCCGGCGGTCGCCGAGCCGGCGCGACCCGTACCGCTGCCGACCGGTCCCGGGCGCGGCGAGGTGCGCTTCCGGTCGGTCTCCTTCGGCTACCGCCCGGACACCCCGATCCTCGCCGGGCTGGAGCTGACCGTGCCGGCCGGGCAGACCGTCGCCCTGATCGGCCCGACCGGTGCCGGCAAATCGACCATCGCCAAGCTCGTCGCCCGGTTCCACGACCCGGACGCCGGCACCGTCGCCCTGGACGGGGTCGACCTGCGCGACGTGACCGACGCCGAGCTGCGCCGCGCGGTGGTGCTGGTGACCCAGGAGAACCACCTGTTCAGCGGCACCGTGGCGGAGAACATCCGGTTCGGCCGACCGAACGCCGACGACGCCGCCGTGCGGGCGGCCGCCCGGGCGATCGGCGCGCACGATTTCATCGCCGCGCTGCCCGACGGGTACGCCACGCAGGTGCACCGACGCGGCGGCCGGCTCTCCGCCGGGCAGCGGCAGCTGGTCGCGTTCGCCCGGGCGTTCCTGGCCGACCCGACCGTGCTGATCCTCGACGAGGCGACGTCGTCGCTGGACGTGCCGACCGAACGGCTGGTGCAGCGGGCGCTCGGCACCATCCTGCGGGACCGGACCGCGTTGGTGATCGCGCACCGGCTCTCCACCGTGGAGACCGCCGACCGGGTGCTGGTCCTCGACGACGGGCGGATCGTCGAGGACGGTCCACCCGCCGTGCTGGCCGAGGCCGGCGGGCGGTACGCCGCGCTGCACCGGCAGTGGCGCGACTCGCTCGTCTGAGAGAGTGTTGTGATACCTCGGCGTGATCATCGCTGACTCTGTCAGCGATGATCACGTC